>CALFUU010000116.1 GCA_937929835.1 uncultured Saprospiraceae bacterium
GGTGCAATACAATCAGATACAACTGGGTTACCAAATGCATCTAATACATATACTTCATAGCAATCAAAAAGACAGCTATAAGGCCCACCTTCTAAGAACATATCTGCCGTAATTAAAACTTGGCAGTTTTCATCTACAGAAACATTTACTTGATCATCACAAGTCAATGACTCTGTTACGTTTGGTACATCATTAACCGTTACACACCATGAAGCAACTGAAGTATTAGCTACCTGATTTGTTCCATCACAATTCTCCACACCGTTAGCACTATCTGTAGATGTATAGTAGAAGCAGTGCACACCTACTGGAAGTGCAGAACCTGGCTCGAAAGCATTGATTGTTGTAGCATCTGGGAAAGTTCCTGCAGGAGGAGTAGTCGCTACTGCCTCGATAGCTGGTGGTATAAGATTCAAACTCATCCCAGCATCTAAACCAAATCCAATAGAACTTAAAGTTCCTGGGGTAGTCAGTCCACAAGCAGGTGCTACAATAAAGGTGTTATCACCTGTAGCAGTATTACCACCACAAGCCGCGGGAGTTTCTACTATTCTGCCTGAAAGTGTAGCAACCTCTACAGCTACTGCTGTACAACCTGCTGGAATTACTGGCAATTCCCCTGTTACGAGGTCAGCGAAAGTCACACAAACACATCCACCATTATTGGCTATATCTAAAGTATATGTAGCAGTAGCAAAAGGTACACCAGTACCACCTGTAAATGGTATAGTAACGCCATCGTAGCAGTATAGGTTAATTGTAGATGTCGCAGCAAGATCAAAAGTTGTTTGGTTGAAACACATTTCACTCACAGCATTACCTGCAGAAGCACCATCTATTATAGTTATGATACTATTTGCCGCACCTGGACCACAAGCTAAAGATGAACCACCTTGAGCATCTGCACATGGATCACAGAAACCATTTGCAAGCGCAAATGCATTAGCAGGGCAATTATCTACAGCTATAACTTCGAAGTCATATACCTCACAGCACTCGCCACTCTGAAGATTGAAAGTAAAGTCTCTTGGAGCAGTAATTACAGGAGCCTCATCGTCAATCACTGTTACGCTGAAAGCACACATAGTTCTTATGCCTGGCTCACCAAATACTGGTCCACTACCAGCACCTGTTCCAGATCCCGTTCCTCCAGTTCCACCAGAAATGAAAGTTCCACCAATAGCTGAATAAGTAACAACGTTACAACCTACAGGAAAAACGCCGTCCACAGGCTTGGCACCTTCTGACCCATCAGCAAACATTACTGAAGTACTGAAGACATCACAATCTGTGAATGACCCAGCAACAACTGATATACCATTAAATGCACATAATCCAGTATTGATACCAGTTCCAGTTGCCTCTACATTTAAATCTAGAGTACAACCTGCTCTTACTGTTTCCCACATAGCGGCATCAAGACATACAGTCTCTGTTCCAACAGAACATTGGATATATCCATTTGCATCTGTGTCTACCATTAAATTAGGAAGCTGTGGAGAAGTAATTATAATCTGCTCTGTCGTAAAATCTAAATCACCTTGATATACGATATCAAAGCAAATCTCATCTACACAAGATGGTAGAGGGAAACTACAAAGAGGGTCTAGACTATAGGATAATGTATAAGTCCCCGGAAAGTTTGCAAAACCACCATTAGCAAAACCTGGTACATTTGCAAATTCTATAGACTCATCTATACTCACCAAATTAATTGGCGTCTCTAAGTTACAACCCATAGGATCGAAACTTGGCAGAGGACATTCAATGAATGCACCACATACTCCTGTGTCGTTACCAACAACAATGTCATCCGGACATGTAATCACACAATCAGGACAAGATTGCACTGCTACGCTACCAGCGACAACGCCGTTAGCAAGATTAGCAGCAGAGAAGGCTCCATTACCTGCAGCACCAGCTCCAGCTGTCAACGGAACGAATACAGGATCACCTTCAAAAAGGCACATATTGTTTGCAGATCCATCCTCTGTAATAGCAGCTGTTATCATTGCAGGAGCACACCAGCCATCGCCAAATGTCTCAAATGTCAACAACTCAAGAGTAGCCCCTTGCGGCGCACAAACGCTTGTTGCTCCAGCAGGAGGGTTTTGAAATCCAGCTAGGACCGTTGGAGGTGCTGTGGACGCATCAACTAACGCCCAGCCGTTCTCAAAATTAAAACCACCGGTTGTATAAGTTACAGTGACCTGAGCCTGACCAATAGGACATTGTCCATAGGCAACCCCGACCAACATAACCAAAGCTATAACGCTGGCAAATTGATGAGTAAATAAATTAAAAATCTTTTTCATAAGATTGAGTTTTGTATAATCGAATTTTCTTTTGTTTCGTCTTTGTTAATCAATAGCATCTAAAACATCTTCAACAAGATCTTGGAAGTCAATCTCATTCTGGAATCTAACTGCTAATGGAGAATTCAGAGAATTAGTCACCGAACTATTAACTACAGAAGCAACATCAGAACTAGTCTCTAAGCCACGAGAAATATTTACCATAAATCCAATAGTAAACTGTTGCTCTACTTCTTTCACAGGATCAGTTTCTGTTGTGCTCATAATAGGTGTTCCAAATTCCTTGAGCTTCCTTACCACATCTTCAGCAGCTAACGAACTGAAGTCGTAGTCTTTGTCAATGTCTTTTAAAATTTGTGTTGATTCGACAGGATCGACTGAACCACCCATAGCGAGATGAGAAATAGTTTGTGCTGAAACCTGGGATTGGACTCCAAAAAAACAAAGCATTAGAACCGAAAACTTCAGGCCTGCTTTTGCTTTCTCAAAAAGTCCGAAAACGTTGTACGCTTTTTTCATGAGATTGAGTTTAGAATTAAGTTTTAAAATCAAATAATACTATAAAATGGTTAATGGCGACAACGTCGTCATTATGGTTTTTATACCTAGCGATCTCACTTTATTGCTAAAGAAAATCGCTGTCCAAACTTATTGTAGGAATGAGAAGATGATTTCGTCTTTTCTTTTCAGTCCTTTTAAAATATGCTTAGTGCTAAAGGCATACCCATAGGTATACTTTTAGTCTGTACAAAGATAGGGCTTCGTCCTAGGTTCATAGTACCATCACATCGGTATATTTCATATATATTATTTTATTAATATGTATTTTACCTGATGTGGAGACCATTGCTCTATCTATCGTACAATTTAATTTCTTTCAAGTGACTTACGTACACCAGTACCCAGTTCGTCATCCATCGGCGTGAGATCCATTTCGTCACTTTGTACTCTTGATCCGCCTATATCAAATCTTAAACTTAACTCATGTGAGCCGTTGTTATAAGCCTGGAAGTCGTTTCTACTGAGGTTATACCCATAATGCAACTGCAAAGCATTGAAGGTTGTCCCTACTAAAAACCCTACACGATTATCTGCGCCTATGCCATAAGTAAATCCACCTCTAAATTTATCATCTGCAAATCTGCCCAATAAATTTATATCTGCGTGAAAAGGCACATTATTGACTTGCTTAACAAATATGGAAGGTTCAAAAGTAGCGTCGATGCCTTCTACTCTATGCTTGTAACCCAAGTTGGCTATAAAACCAAACTCTCTAGAGCCATCATCTGGGGTCAGATCACTTAAGTGCGCATTGACCAAAGCAGGTAAAGCTATGCCATAGGTAATCTTATTGTCATAGATACCATAGACACCGATGCTAACATCGAAGAAACCATTGCCATCAATACGAGAGGTCACATCGATATCTCCACCATCTACATTGACATTGGTCAGTAGCGCTTCGTCAAGGCCGTGTCGGACATATTCTCCAGAAAGACCAACATTCAATTTATTATTGGCCGTCTGTAGTAAATAAGCTAAGGTCCCTTGCACCTTGGAAGTCTCCAGGCTGCCATTGGTATCATTCAGAAATTGTATACCAAAACTTAAGTTATCTGCTACAGGTCCATCATAACTGACCATAAAGGTTTTAGGCGTACCTGGGTGAGTTGCCCACTTGTTTCTATAGTTGGCAATAATCTGATGGGTATCTTCTATACCCGTAGCACCAGGATTAACTAATACAGGTGTCAGTTGCATCATTGTAGATACATACCGCTCATCGAAATATCTGACCTGACCACTTAGGCTTAGAGCCAAAAATGTTACTATAAGTGTAAAGGCTAATTGTTGTCTCATCTCTTTTGCTTCTTAATTGAAATATATCGTTGAAATAAGCTGCTTAAATTAAGGTCGGCTATTTAATAAGGTTACCGTGCCCTTAGTAACTGTCCGCACTCCATCTGCGTTATCTTGGATTAATACCCAGTGATAGGCCCCTTCAAGGAGTTCTTGACCATCTAGATCCAGTCCACCCCAATCATTCTGATAGCTTGTAGCGGTATGTACGAGTCTACCCCATCTATCATAGATGTGCAACTCATTATTATTGCTATTAGGTAAGCAATCGATTGCAAATATGTCATTAAGTCCATCCCCATTAGGCGTCATTACAGGATCTCCAACACAATCAGGTAATGGTCCACCACAATCCGAAGGATCACATTCTTCTATATCTATTAGATCAGTGACGACACATCCGTTATCATCTTCTACCTCTACAAAGTAAGTACCTACCTCCAGTGAATCACAATCAAATATACAAGGAAGTGCATCACCATTAACATCAGTCCAGTTAACTCGATAGCCTCCATTATCTGGTCCGCCTGAGACGGTTACATTAAATGAGCCTTCGTTCTCGCCAGGACAACTACACACACGACTGTCCAAGGTGACGATGATCTGCTCTGGCGCTTCTACAGCGAGATTAACACCAGGGAAGAAACAATTGCCCTGCGAATCTGTCACCTTGATGGTATATTCTTCTTCGCAAAGGCCAGAAATAGCCCAAGGACCCGGTTCTTCAAGAATAATCTCCACTTGCTCCGCAATAGAATTGATAGCGGCTACTGTATAGGGCGACCCGCCAAGTGTATGACAGTCTTGATCAATGACACCTGACACTGTCCCATCACAGTCTGCGGTACCAGCACAAGAAGCCGAACCCCCTGTCAAACCCGAGAATACTATCTCTCCAGGAAACTCACATTCCGCCATTGTATCTGCTGGGCAAATAACTGCCTGCGTTTGTATTGCCGTACAACCAAGATTATCGGTAACTACGACTGTATATATTTCATTAATATCGACTTCTGTCTCAAATACAGGATCATTGGAAACAACTTCCATTGCCACATTTGTCCACTCGTAAGTATAAGGGCCCACACCACCTTCTGCTAGGATACCTGCTATGCAAGTATCTCCCATTGCCATCAAGACTATTGGTTCTGTTGGTCCAGTTACATTAAGTTGCTCTACACTTGTATCGCCATTGGCATCTGTAACTGTAATTTCATACATACCGGGTTCTACAGAAAATGGAGAACCGACTATAGGAGAAGTCGTTGCTAGTGTCAAGGTATTAAGCATAGACAAAGAGAGAGCACCGCAGCCTCCAGTAGCATCTAGCTGAACAGTTGCATTATTACCAAAGCAAGGTCCTGCATCTGTTATAATGGTAGGAGGCAGCAAGTCTAATGGGGAAGGTGCTACAGCAGCTGGAATTGTAAAGTTTCTTACAACCTCCTGCCCGAAAGCAGGGATAGCCGTCACTTTATAATCTCCTGGCAACAAGGTCACCGTGCTATTACAAGTAAGTCCATTGATGACACCAGTACATTGTCCATTGATCACTTGTCGTACTTCGCAAAAAACCGGGTCACATCCACCAGAAAGAATAATATCTGCCGTGCCACCTAATCCTGGAGTGCAATCTGGTGGTGCTGTTGTATTCTGTACACTTAAGCTAAGTGGAGGTGGAGCTGTTTCTCCAACAAAAACCTGCCTAGAAACCTCAGTACCTACAGCGTCTCTACAAGTAACTGTATAGGTGACATTGGTAGGCACATTACCTGTACTCTGTATTGCTGGACTGTAGAATATCTGATAGGGTGGTACACCTCCTGTTGCCGTAGTTATTATACTACCACCCTGACCACACATACCGTTTTGTGCTGTTACAGAGTGCATTAAAGAATCTGTGCCAATGCAGTCATCACTTACATTGACAAATAAATCTTGGGCGCATCCAGCAGCATCTCGTACTTCTATTCTATAAGTTCCTTCCGCTAATCCTGTATGCGTCTGCACAGGTCCATTAGGCCCACTGAATTGATACGGTGGGGTTCCACCGGTTGCATTTATCGTGATGCTTCCTGTTGTGGAAGTACAAGTCAAATTAACTACTGTCGGGTTGATAACTATTGGGGCATCTGCGCCTACAACGTAAGGGCCACCCATTACTGGAACTCCAGCATTATCTGTAATTGTCAAATTGTAAGTACCAGCTGGAAGGTTTTCTGAGATAGCAGGAGAGGTACAAGATTGCGCTGCAAAACCAGACAACTGACACATATACGGTGGCGTACCTCCCTGAAAACTTACGGATATGCTTCCTGTATTGGCACAAGAACTTGCATTTACGACCACTTCATTTAAAATACTTGGACCAGCTCCACCATTAGGACAGTCTATATCGAGAATACAACTATTAGATGCAGTAGGTAACGGGTTATCTGGATCAGACTCATTTGTCACAAAAAAGTTAATCGAACTCGTCGGCGGATCGACTATGTTTATCGGAGCTAAGGTCGGGCAAGCCTTCACATCATAACAGATTGTAAAGTAGGTGTCGCCATTAGGAATTGTCGTAGGAGAGTTGGTACCTGTCCAAGCAATATTCATTCTATCGTTACCGAAGAAACCAAAATCAATCTCACTCAAGGCTGTCGCATTAGGGTGGATATTGGTTATTTCTCTGAAGCAAAGTTGATCAGGATTCCAAGTCCAATTCCATTCAGTGACGACTAGATCATTAAACCCATCAACTACAAAGTCTACACAAGCAATGGATTCATCTGTAGGCTCGCAGACGATAGATACGGTAAATCTTTGGTCCGGTACTTTTACATTAAGAGACCCATTGTTCTGAAAAGTCGGCACTTCCATACCGGGAACAGTAGGATCAGTACTGGCTTGACTGACCACTATCGGTGTTGGCGTATTTGTCATATTAAGACTAGAGACCTCTCCTAACTCTCCTACAACTTCGAAGCAAAACTCAATTATGCTAGTCCCATCATCAAAAGTATTAGGATTGACAGCTGTGCCATCAAACCAAGAAAAGGTTAAGAAACCTTGGTCTATATTCATAGAGTTAATGCTCCCTTGAGGGTTAAATCCAGACAGGACTGCATTATCTACTCCGATAAAATTCATTACTGAGGGATCCCATTCTAAACTAAAATCCACTTGCGATATTCTTTCAAAATTCTGGACTGTCATCGGAAAACAAACTTCCTGCCCAGGCCCAAAGCAAAGATCAGGTATAGTGAAAATGACAGCACTATCAGGGGGCGGCTGTGTGCCGCCGACGGTAACGCTACCATCCACAAGTATGGCATCTAAATTTTCCGTTGGGGCTGCAGGATCTGGTCCATAACCTACTGATATATCCGTCGGACTATTGGTTACCTTCAAAGTGGAAGTACTGCCCCCAGCACCCACTACATCAAAACATAACTCCATAAATGTTCCGCCATTAGCAATCGTCTCAGCTGATACTGGTGTATTGTCAAACCACGCAAACGTGATCATCCCATTAGGCGCAGGGCCAGTGTTAAGTGCTGTATTAAGTCCAGCAACTCCAAAGTTCTGAGCTCCTGTATAGGATAGCACAGTAGGGTCCCACATAATCGTCCCCGTAGCAGACACTATATCTTCAAAGAAATCTACTTCCAGAGGCACACAAACATTAGTACCTGCGTCGGCATTTATATTTGGAAATGTATAGACTATTGCCTCACCGACGCCACCCATAGGGCCACCACCACAATCGCCGCTTGTGGAGACACTCCCACTATTGATAATAGCATCGATGGTCATCGTTGGAAGTGCAGGATCAGGTCCGTAACCTACTGATATATCCGTCGGATTATTAGTTATGTTTAGTGTTGATGTTTCGTTATCACAACCGATTACATCAAAGCAGATTTCCATAAAAGTATCACCGTTGGCAATCGTCTCTGCTGAGGCAGGTGTATTGTCAAACCAACCGTATGTTATCGTTCCAGTAGAAGCTGGTCCAGTATTAATAGCTGTATTTAATCCAGCTACCCCGAAGTTTTGTGTACCTGTAAAACTCAATATCGCTGGATCCCAATTGATACTACCTGTTGCAGATACAATATCAATAAAGAAATCTACTGTCAAGGGTACACAAACATTGGTTCCTTGGACAGCATTGATAGAAGGGAACGTAAAGACCACTGCCTCTCCTTCTCCTCCCATACCTGTGCCTCCGCCTCCGCTGACGGTTAGTGCTCCATTATTGACTGTAGCACCTATATTGACAACAGGTAGTGTCGGATCTGCGTCTTGAAATCCTATGTTGATCGTTGTAGGAACGTCGGTCACATTGATTGTTGTGCTACTCCCTCCAGCTCCAATAACATCAAAGCAGAGTTCCATAAATGTATCACCATCAGCAAGATTTTCTGGTGTGCCAGGTGTCATATCAGACCATACAAAAGTCAATGAACCTGAGGGTGCACTGCCTTCATTGAGACTACTAGATAATCCTGCAAGTCCAAAATTCTGAGCACCAGTATATGATATCACCGCAGGGTCCCAAGCCACACTTCCGTTTGCCGATACGATGCTCATAAAGTTTGCTACAGTTAGTGGCACACAGACATTGTCACCGTTAGCAGCTGTTATTGTCGGGAAGGTAAATGTGATCGGGTCTGGCATCACAATGCCCGGCACAGAGATAACACCATTCGATAAATTAAAACCTATCGGTGTACTCGGATCTCCTGGGTTAGGACCTGCTTGCGTCACAAAAATTTGTGTAGGTACATTAGATAATCCTACAGTAGACGAAGCACCGGCTCCACCAATTATATCGAAGCATACCTCAAATAAGGTAGCTCCATCTGGTAAAGTTTCTGAAATGACTGGATTCATCCAATTGAAGGAAAGATTACTCGCATTAGCATTAAAATTTGAAGCAGAAAGCGAGCTAAAACCAAATCCATCAACACCAGTAAATTGCAGTACTGCGTCATCCCAAGTTACACTACCTCCTACGGCTGTTATGTTATTAAAGTCCGTAACTGAAAGTGGTAAGCAGACATTATCTCCTGTCGCTCCAGATATACTTCCGAAGCTAAAAAGTACGGGGTCTGGCACAGGTGCTGCTGGTATAAAGACGCTACCATTGGTCACTGTAAACGGTAGCGAAATACTTGGTGACGATGGTGTCGGGCCGGCCATAGATGCAGATATCATATTGGGTGTATCTGTAATGGCCAGAGAAGAACTCGTGCCTGCGCCTCCATTGACATCAAAGCATACTTCAAATAATGTGGCACCACTAGAGAGCGTCTCAGGGTTATTAGCCGTGAGGTCTGCCCACGCGAAGGTCAATTGACCTGGATTTATATTGTTGAAGTCTGTTTCTGAAAAGTTACTGACGCCAAAGTTCTGTACGCCTGTATACTGCAATATTTGTGAATCCCAATTAACTGATCCTCCAAAGGAATCTATACTGTCAAATTGCATTACGGTGAGTGGTATACAGACATTGTCGCCACTGTTCACTGTTTGCTGTCCAAAGGCAAAATTTAATGGTGGAGCAGCATTACAATTGGTGCCTGGTATCATGTATGTGAGATCATTTGAGTTAGCTCCTACACCAGATATCAATTGATTATTGCCATCTACAGCCGTAACCTCAATCATTTGGCTACTTCCTGGACCTATATCGCCTATTGTCAATGTGGTCTGGTCACATGGATTACCTATTATGTCAAATCGTAGAGTGAAAATATGCGTACTATCAGGGAGAGAGGGAGCCGAAAAATCAAAGAAATTAAAATTCGCTTCCCCAGAATCTAAGCTGGCTACTTGAGATGGCAGTACAACTGTAGGTCCCACCAATAGATTGGTTTCCACAAATGGAACCTGGACCGCCTCTATTACCGTAGAATCCCATAGTACAAAGAGGTTGACTGTAACCAAGGATTCCCAATTGTTAACATTGACTTTGACATCAACTTGGTTGGCGTTAGGACCTGGTTCTGTCTCAAAATAGACATGAAGTGAATCTATTTGTCCAAAAGACTGAATAGCACATAACATCAGGATAATGAAGGCACGGATCTGTCGCATGTCCAGAATTATTTTTTAAGGCTAATAAGATGGTTACAAAGGTGCTAACCTGAATTACCGAATTAAAGGGCAAAAGTACAAGTTATTACTACAAGAGAGAACGTACTTGATCTTTCTTTTGTGACTTGAAGGTAGTCAATTTGTTTAATATATTAAAAAATCAATAATACGTAAACCTCTCATAATGAGAAACCACTAATTTGAGCCACAAAAAAACCGGATTACCACTTAAGTGATAATCCGGTCTGTGTATGTTAAACTTGATGGTAATCTAGTCTATTCTAATCATTTTCTTGGTTATGGTACGATTCTCAGCCTCCAACTGATAATAATATACGCCATGCTCAGGCATATCATTGGCATTCCACACTTGCTTGTGATTGCCTTTCTCATACCAGCCCTCGTCAATCCTCAATACCCTTCCATCATAACTTAAGAGCTTCAGCACCACGTGTCCAGCCTTAGGTATCTGAAACTCTATAAGTGTCTGTCCATTGAATGGATTCGGTACATTTTGGAACAATACAGGACTTTCACCTTTACTTGTTCCAGAGAGGATGTGTACAGCCGATAGCGTTTCATCATACAATTCAGCACTAAGTCGCTGATTATCAATGATATAAGGTGAATCCTCTTGATGTGTATCTGCCTCAACGGTAAGATAAAATAGCACCTCTTCACTACCAAGTGACTCTTGTTGTGTAGAAGCCAAGGCCAAATTTAGCCTATCCTTGGTCATCAAATAATCAGATTCCTTCAATTCTAGCTTACCACTTTCAATATCGACCAACTCTACGCCAGGCTTCATAGCCAAACTCAATTGTAATCCATTGAAAGTCAAGTCTTTATTGAAATAAACTGGTACGAGATAGTTGTTGTTCTCAAGACTCAGCATTTCGTTATGCAACTCCACTGAGATAGCATTTCTTTCTTCTAAGGCTCCAGCGTCTATCTGGTCGACTACTGAGTTGTCGACATCTCCAATTTTTACAGCGATGAAGTCATTATCCGTCATATCCTGATTAGGTTGCAATACCTCTATATCTTCACTAAATGGCCAAGGTTGTGTAGGTTGGTCAAAAACAAAGTCCTCTTCTACAAACCTCCAACTATCGTTTTCAGGCAATTCAGTATATATTCCTAAGATTAGCTTTCTTAATTCTACTAAGTCAAGCCCATTGATATCTTCACTAGAGTTCACATCTGCGGCAATCAACTTATAAGGACTAGCTAGATTCTCAATTCCCAATATATGTCTCTGAATGATGACAAGGTCCAATGTAGAAATCCCTTTAAGATAATCAGACCCACTTTGTGCTTCTAATCTGTAGTTGCCGCTAGCAACAATATTCTCAAAAGCATAATCGCCATTTATATTGGTAAGCGCTGTACCCATCATATTGCCGCTCATATTCATCAGTGCCACATCTATATCTTCTATCATATTCTGCTGCTCTGTAAAAATGCTACCCTCTATATCCACAACAATAGATCCGATTGTATCGCATATGTTGCTATTCACTTGGATAACAGCTGTTGTAACGCAGAAATCTTGATTACCATTATTGTCCGTAAAATAAACCGTTAGGGTATGGCTACCTAATTGATTGCAACCGAACTCTCTTGATGTATCATTAAGATTATCAGGACTAAATGAAGCCGTAACAGATCCTCCACAAGCAGAAGCACTGCCTAGATCAAAATCATTAGCCAAAATAGCAACAGATGGCATACCGGTCTGCCCCTGCTCTGTAATGACCGTAGTCACACTAGACCTACAATAAGGAACTGGCGCACTGTTATCCTCAACGCTAATAGTGTATGTGCAATTAGATACATTAGAACATCCATCCTCAACAGACCACGTTACCGTATGTCTACCTACACCCAAAGGCTGAGAAGCAGTATCTCCTACACCATCAGTATTACTAGCTGGACCAGATACAGACCAAGCAAACTCTGAAGCATCTATTTCGTTACCAAAACAAGCATCTGTTGCTGTTGGTATTGGAATATTAGCAAATGCATTACAGTCAGTAGTGGAAGCAATCAAGACTACAGTAGAGTCCTGTAAGCATCCAGAAAATACAGGTCCGTCAGAATTCATAATTTTAATAATCTGCGTGTCTGTCCATATACCTTGATCAGGATTTGTAACTGGATCATAGACACACCAATTGATGACAGTCCAGGTTCTGATTGTCTTGACACAATAACCATCTACATTGAAAAAGTTATTGTCAGAAAAAGAAAACGCCAGCCTTGCACAAAGATCTGCGTCAGTCACTCGCACTCCACCGATCGTCGGAAACATTTCTAAATCACTCCCAAATTCTGAACAATCAGACAACTCTAGATCACTAGGGAATCTAAAAGAATTCTGAGTCAAACCATCATCACCAGTGACTGATATAGTCTGTGTACAATTAGAGACGAGTCCAACATTACCATTGACAGCAATCGTCCAAGTCCTTGTAAAGGTGCCGACGCCACAGTCAGCATCCATCGTGTCAGAATCAGAAACACTGACTATCTCCGGCACAGCACATTCTCCCGACAAAGATGGTTCTCCAAATCTCGATGTCGGATCTAGATCAGAGCAATTATTAATTACAATATTGCTAGGTGTAGGACATACAACTACTGCATCACTGTTCTTATCTTGTATAACCACATTGACAGTACAAGTACTTGACTGGCCTCCTATATCCGTCACTCTTAACATCACAGGTACAGTCTCACCAGCTTCTGCACAACAGAACTGCACGTAGGGACCATACTCTGTATCATCTCTGTCCAACAAAAGACTGTCACACGGATTGGATGGTCGTCTTACTTCTATACTAACATCACCACCACAAGGGGCATACGATCCATCATCAATAGCTGCTGCTACCAATCTCCCCCATCCATTATCTGCCAAGGCAACAGCCGTAAACTGATCACAAACTGCAATAGGTGGATTGTCATCTACAACTGTAACTTCAAAGAAACATTCCGTGGTGCCAGAATTACCGCAACCATCTTCGATCACATATCTTACCCAGCTCTGGCCAATAGGCAAATCAGATAATCGGAATGTATTATTCGCCAAAGGAGTTGCCTGAAAAACAGTTCCTCCTATTGGACTAAATGAAAATGACTCTCTCACTTGTGTATACTCTACACGTAAGATATTAACTCCAGAACAGTCATCAACAATCAGTCTTGTCGGTGAATCGGCAACATCTGGCATAGCTATTAATTCTGCGCTACAACCAGAAGTTGTAGTTATAGTCATATCTATTGGCGCTATGCATACCGGTGGAGTAACATCAAATACATCGATGGACTGAAAGTGTTGTCTGAATTCTCCAAGACACCAATCAAGCACCACCCATTCTCTTCTAATGGAGAAATTAAAAAGACACTCTTGTGAATCGCCTCCAATCCTAGGTAACGGTATATCCTCGAAGCTTACATTCAGTTTGCATAAGTTACCCTCTTCAAGAGCACAGCCTTCGAGCATAGGACGTCCTGTTACCTCAGGACCTACACCTGTAGCATCTATACAAGACTCTGGTGTATTACTGTGAACAAAATCTTCTGGAAAATCTATATCAGATAAAGGTTCTGCGTTATAGTTTATGTCAACTGAACACTCAGAAGAAGAAGTACCATTGGTGTCCAAAATTCGATAGGTTATTCTTCTAAGTGCAACAAAACCAGAATTACCACACTCATTTTCGTCTAGAACATCTGAGGTTATAACTACTTCTGCATTTGGATCACAATTATCTGGATTATAAATCCCAAACGACTCCGTAGAAACTGTAAAACACAATCCCTCAGCAGGAAGTGTTCCGACCGGAATAGTTACCGTAGCTGAACCAGAAGTAAGAAGAGCAGCAGAAGTTCCTGTTATGACATCTACTTGGTAAATATCATTATCACCGCAAGTAAAGGGAGAAAATATCCCGCCTACTGTAAGCCCACTATTGACGAGTGTACTACCACCAGTGCCTGTACCTGAACCAGTACCAGAACCAGTCGAGCCCATGCCCGTAGATCCAGAACCTGACACAGCACTATCGCAGGATATCATTGAAGCGGTAGAAATAGTAGTCACCACTTCCCATGGTTGCAAGTTGCCAGAAGATACTGAAAGCGGATAAGTCGCTGTTGCAATATTATCATCTTGATCTGGCCCATCTACACAAATCATCGCCGTAGAAGAGCTTGTCAGTAGATCACTCAAATCATCTTTACAACTGACCTCAAAATCTGGGACACAAGTTACTCTTGGTCTAATTTTATCTTCAATATTTATCAATCCCCAACAACTGACTTCATTTCCTGAACAATCTTCAAAAAATGCTTCTGTCTTCCATCTTTTTCCGACATAATCAACTCCTACTACAGGAAAAGTATAGGGAAAAGTAGATGTATCCGTTACTCTTACAACTACATTATTGGCATCGTAAATTCTAACTTGTACTGGACACAAAATATTAGCGTCTTCGACTATCAGACTAGGTCTTATCTCTGCTTCGCAATCATAGGACAAGGAAACATTGACTAAGGCATTACAACCTAATGAAGTAGGACAATCGGAAACTATTGTTACAGTAGAACTACACTGACCTCTATTACCACAACCATCCGTTGCAAAGGCTGTCACTTGCACAGATCCATTGCACAAACTGAAGTCAGACTGACTAAGGCTGATTTCTGGAGATGTCTGCGTAGACAAACCTGAACAATCATCCATAGCTGAGACGATTATGTCCTCAGGCGCAATTGTCGACATACCACCAAGCGCTACGTCCAAGGTTATATCTCTACAAGTTATAGTCGGCGCCACTGCATCACTAACGACAATATTTTGTACCACAGATTCAGAATTTCCACAATTGTCCATTGCTGTCCACTCTCTTGATATGATCACAATACCGTCCATACATTCGGCACTAGGCAAGACAATATCACTATGAGAAAAGGTCAACATATTATCAGCTGCTGCTGTGCAGTCTGTTGTTCCCGATGTCGTAGATACGCCATCTACAGGACCTGATCCCGCTATAGCAAGAATGTCTTCCGGTGTCGTCCCATCACCACAGTCGATGACGACTGGACTTGGTACATTAAATACAGTATTCTGAGCCCCTAAGGAGGTCAGGAATATCGTAGCTACTGTAATACAAATTAGATTTCTAAGATTAGATAATCTCATAATACTTCGGTTATTGTCACTTGTGACAAATGATTAAAATTGCAAACCGTTCAGTATTATAAGAGGGGAAGCTTGGGGGGAAGCCTTCAAAATGTATCTAGGTCAAACCAATTGATTTTCTAGCGCAAACTTTATAAGGTTAATTGTATTTCTTACACCTAATTTGCGCATAATGTTCTTTCGATGAACACCAACAGTCTGATCACTTATATATAGCTCTTTTGCTATTTCCTTGTTATTTTTTGCCTCTGTGATTAGCTCCAAAACTTCGTGTTCCCTTTTAGTTAACTTCTGCTTTATCACAAATCTGTCTTCATAATTGCTGTTACTCTTCTTACTACTTGTAAGGCGCTTACCGTTAGGAGGAGTTATGTGGAGGCCTGGTGCTATATAGGTGTTGTTTTCCATAATCTCCACTATGCCTTGCATCAGATCTTGAGGAGAGTTGGATTTTAAAATATAGCCATCAGCACCATTCTTAAGAGCTTGTCCCACAAACTTGTAATCGCTGTATGAGGTAAGGACCATAATCTTTACTTTCTTAAACTGCTTTTTGATCTGAGGGATTACCTCAAGACCATCTTGATCAGGAAGATTAAGATCGAGAAGAATTAGCTCTGTCGAGAGATTCTTATGCAGAAAAAGAATTAATCCTTCCGCAGTTGTTTCCTCGCCAGTTACTTTGATATTGACACCAGATGCATGTTCAAAGTAGGATTTGAGTCCTGCTCGGAAAATGCTTTGTGAATCCACCAACAAACAATTAATTGTAGACATTCATTTTTTTTAACATAGGAAACGCCTTTATGTAAATCACATAAGGTTCTCCGTGGGAGAAGAAGCCAATATTGTGCCAAAAAAGCTCGGAAGCCCCGTACTTACTACACATTAAGACTAATTGATATATGATGGAGCCTCCTTGAGAAGACTAGACTTATCGTCGGTTATTGCATAATTAAACCCCGGATGGATGCTATATCCACCTACCTTTCCTGACCTATTCATCGCTATAAGACCTACTTGGGCCTCTGACACATCCGTAGACTCTACGATACGAAAAATAGCCTCCTCGCAGGCTTTCTGAGGGGACTGGCCACTCCGCATCAGCTCGACAACAAGAAAGCTACTCAGTTGCCTTAAAACCAATTCGCCCAGACCCGTAGCTACTGCAGCGCCATATCTGTTATCGACATACAATCCAGCACCGATAATGGGAGAATCTCCTACCCTACCAGGCATCTTATAGGCTAGACCGCTGGTAGAGCACCCTCCGGAAAGATCTCCATCCGTATTGAGGGCTAACATCCCTATCGTATCATGTCGCTCTACATTAATCTTGGGTTGATACTCCGCTTTTTCTAACCACTTATAATAAGCGCTTCTAGATTCTTCTGTCATAAGGTCTTTTTGTACAAAACCCATTTCTGATGCAAATTGTGCCGCTCCATCCCCAGATAAAATAACATGCGGTGTCTCTTCCATCACTTTTCTCGCAACTGATATTGCATGCATATAATGCTCTAAGTAGGTCACAGAGCCTGCTCTACCATCTTTATCCATAATACAAGCATCGAGAGTTACAAAACCTTCTCTGTCTGGTCGACCACCATAACCTACCGAGGTATCATTGGGATCAGCTTCGACATAGTTTATCCCTTTTTCTATTGCATCAAGGAGATACTGGGGTCCTCGGACCAGCTGCTCCATTGCCACCTTATTGGCTTTCTGGTTATTCCACGTACTGACAACTTTGTTACCGACCAGGCCTCGCTCTGTTGCATTGCAACTGCTGTAGGTTTGTGAAACTAAAGAAGCCCCGAGAAGGGCACTAAATTTTCTTCTGGATATCATAAGACTAATATCCAAAATATATACCTAAATCTAGGTATAAAATAAATCAAAGAAAATATAATTTGAAATCTACCTAACTATAGTGGAGCTGGTGTACTTGCCGTCTTGCTCCAAAAGCAGAGTGTATACTCCCCTAGGGTAATCCAACATACTGAAATAGAGATAATTATCTGGACCTGAGCGCAAGTCAATCGTACCTGATTCTAGCACAAGACCTGTAATATTGACCAGCTTATAAGTAGCTTCTGCATCTTGTTCAGAGTAGACCTTGACTGTAGCCATATCCAAGACTGGATTAGGAAATATTGTAGTGGCTAGTGGCTCCTCTAAGACCGTTATGACAGGTATATCACTATGTGGCATCGCCACAAACACATTGGGCTGCATAAGGGTTATATCCGTATTTCTCATCAGTATATCACGAAGAGTGGTATTGTTGATGTTTTCGATATCGCTTCTGGTGAAGGCAGCATCATTTTCGAAATAGAATCTATCGCCATTTCTCAGCAACTTAAATTGCTCTCTTAAGATACTTATTATCAATTCTCCAAAAATAGCATCGTCAGATGCATGTTGCTCAGATAGCATTCCCACCCACGCATCTATTCTTGTCAGATCATCTCCATAGAGTGTCCTTAGGGCCGCTACGTCTTCAGCATCGTCTGTTATCTGATCAAAAGAGCCAATAGGCGCTAATCCAAAATCCTCTCGTAACGTATTGTAATCAGCCAATCCACGATCACGACCTCTGAAGATATTGATAGAAGCTAAATCTAGACCTCTGTTCTGACCATCAAATAGGAAATTGCGCAGCTCATCTATGACTTTACAATCTGTCTCTTGCATAACTTGTGTTGCCATCCCCTTGAAATAAGGGTCTATACCTCTTGCATTAAGAATCTCCAAGGGATTAAAGAATCCCTCACTCAAGCTTAAGTTACCAGCTGCTATTTCTCTTCCATCATCTCCCATTCTGATGATATCAGAATCTATCATCGTATGTCCGATTCTAAATGCCGCTGCACTGAATACATTATAGATAGCGGGTTGCAAATTTTCTTGATATCCTGTGTACTCTGGCAGATCTATACCCATAGCAGGCAGCCACTCATTGTAGGTGATACTCTGCAGATATGCTCCGACCAACTTTCTAGCTCGTTGATACAGTTGCTCGTCTGTCCAGTTAGGATAAGCTTCTTGTAATTCAGCACAAAGTCTATTATGCTCACGAACAAATAAGGTGTGCATAGCGAGAAGCAATGGATTTTCATTGGCTCTAACATCCCCACAAACAAAAAACTTAGAATGGCCACCACCTTCCATATGAGGAGCTGTATTATCTATAAAAGATCCGCCTCCGTACTCTTTGGTTGTCGTATTCCAAGGCAATAGTTCTCCACTCCCGACTGGCCCTGCTTTAGATGTCCAGAGTCTACCACCCTCAAATGTCCTGAGCCAATCAGCTCTTTCTTGGCTACTTCCGTATACCATAGATCCATCGATAAAGCTGGTAACTTCATTGTGATACTCTCTGGCTATACCTTGCTGACCAGTGCCCTCTACATTTTGATTTCGTGAAAGTGCTATAACTGCATCTTGCTCAAAGAATTCATCATCCTCAGGTATCTCCAACAGAAAAGATTCTGCACTTGGTGCATTTTCAGTGAGCGATAAGTCGTGGTCAATAAATTGTCCAAATAGCCATACAAAATCACTAAGGTGGTTTTGATTGAGCCGATCTGATGCTTGCGAGAATAGCTGATTACTGATCTGTCTTGGTGTAGGCCGGTTGCGATCATCCATCTCAGACTCACCGTCTATATAATTGGCAGAAGTTATCCTGATGATATCAGTTCCTGTAGAACCCCAATCATCGAAATTTGGATTGTTACCAACACCTGTAATGGTTCGATTTTCTTGAGCAAAAATCGTTAGAGTGGTTAACAAAAGAACACCTGTCAATAATCTTATCATTCTTCTCTCCGTCAGTTTGTGTACCTATGAGTGCAAGGGTGAGTGAAATAGAGTGCAAATATACCACAATGACTGCTTTTGACCTCAATGGACTGAGCATAATTATCATCAGGCACGAAAGTCGAACGATCTATGTAGCTGTTTTGTCGCAAAAGAGTAAATAATAAAATTTAACTGCTTGAAATACAGTCAGTTATAGTTTATAAGAATTTATCACTTGTATTAATGTAAATATTGTGCCAAACTTGGACAGAAATCAGTTTCTAAGTCCTTGATTTTCAGTTTGATGTCTATCCTCTTTATAAAAACAATAAGTGCTAAGAACTAGCTGTTGAATAACTGCGCATGACAGCCCTAATCATTCAAGGATGTAGATTCTTCTCTAAAGGAGCCAGCCTAGCTCTCCTTGTACTTCTATGGGCAGGCTTAGCTATCGGCCAAAAAGGGATTCAAAGTCACCTTCTGGTTATAAATAAGGACACAACGCTGTTATCACCCACAACGATAGTTCCAGAATCCGTCCTCATCGAATCTCAGAGTCAATTAATCTGGAATTATGAACTCGATAACAGTGCTATCACTCTACTAAAACCTAGTCATCTAGGGACTCAAGACACTTTAAAGTTGTCCTATAGACTTTTGTCTGTTGACCTTGGCAAGAGTACACCGATTATGGCAACAGAAGATCTGAAGAAAAAGAGCAAGGTGATCGCCATTGCCAATGACTACACCAAAGAAGAAGACTTACAAAGAAGGCTTATAGAATCAAATAAGTTAAAATACACAGGAAGTTTTACACGAGGTGTCAATGCAGGCAATACACAAGATGTCGTGCTACAATCTGACTTCAATATTCAAATGGAAGGTGACCTAGGCAATGGGTTAAAAGTAAGAGCCGCAATTTCTGATGATAATATTCCGATCCAACCCCAAGGCAACACCCAAGTCCTACAGGAATTTGACAAGGTATTTATAGAACTGACTAAAGATCGTACGTCTATCATCGCAGGAGACTACGAACTAGATAGACCTGAAGGATACTTTATGAATTATTACAAAAAACTAAAAGGGTTCTCAGTCAATAACCAATCGTCCATTAATGATCGATGGACTATATCTAATAAGGGAAGCTTTGCCATCTCAAGAGGAAAATTTAGAAGACTAGAATTAGAAACAAGAGAAGGCAATCAAGGGCCCTATAAGTTACTAGGTGAAAGCAATGAACTCTTTCTCCAGGTACTGTCTGGAACTGAAAAAGTATTTGCAGACGGTCGCTTGCTTAAGCGTGGAGAAAATTTTGATTATGTAATAGATTATAATCGTGCAGAATTAACTTTCACTCCGCAAATAATCATTACAACAAATCTGCGCATAATCGTAGAATATGAATATGCTACACAAGAATATTTGCGCTCCCTATATGCCACCGAAAGTACTATGTCCAATGGAAGGACAGACTTTACCGTTAACTTCTATAATGAACAAGATAGTCGGAACACAACTGGCGACTTGGTCTTAGACAGTATGGATCTGTCAGTACTGGCGGAGGTAGGTGATAGCCCAGCGTTTAGGTCAGGAATATTCATTCCGCAAGACAATAATTTCAATGGTTTAGTCAAGTATAGACTAGAGAATAATATCCTAACGCATGCACCAGACTTACCCGATGCTAGTGTATTGGCAAGAGCAGCAAACTTTAGTCTATTAGAAGGTGAACTAGCCGCATATGAAATTGACGATCAGGCTGGCACCAATGGCAGAGTGTATCGCTATGTCGGACCAGGAGAGGGAAGCTTTGGACCTTGGCTACCACTGATAGCGCCAGAAAAAAAACAACTTATAACTGCGGGTCTCAACCATCAATTTTCTGACAGCACAAGCATCTACATAGAAACGGGTCTGAGCAACAATGATGTCAATAGATTCTCGCCTGTGGATAGCGAGGACGATGTAGGTACTTCATTCTATACCAGTCTCTCTGATACGAGGCGAGTCTTCAGAAAAAAAACAAAGAGTCAGGCACGAGATTCCCTCCAGGTATCCAAAAATAAAAAGAAGGAATGGACACTTACGTCCAACGCCTCCATAGAAAGAGCTTCGATGGATTTCAAAGCACTTAATCCTTATCGAATAGCAGAATTTACTCGAGATTGGAATCTGGAAAATATATCGACAAAGAGTACAGAAACCCTGTACGCCGCAGGCACAGAATTGAGCAATACGACGATGGCCTTACGTTATCAACTCAATGGGTTCTCATCATCAAACGTGTATGACGGGCTTAAAAATATTGTTGGATTTAAATTAAGAGACAGGGGCTGGAACATAGATGCTACTTACAACGATCTCCACTACACTTCTACAACCAATACGGGTAGATTTTTTAGACCTAAGGCCTTGATATCCAAGCAAATATTCAACACCATTACAATAGGTGGCTACTATGAAAAAGAAAAAAATACGAGAAATAATGTAGTGACAGATAGCCTAGATTTACTCAGTTTCAATTATGATTCCTATAAGGCGTTTGTCAATACTGATGAGTCAAAATCTATTTTCATTAATGCCGCATATATTAGAAGATATGACGACGGTGTTAAGTCAGACAGACTTACCGCAGTCACGATATCTGATGACTACAGTTTTGGTGGTGGATGGAAAGTAGAAAAAGCATCTGATTTGACTTGGCAATTTACATTGAGAGATTTCAACAATCTAGGTGTTGTCGATAACCGAGAGGCCTCCAAAAAATCACTTATCGGAACGATCAATCATAGACTTGCCTTATGGAATAGAGGGCTGACACTCGACAGTTATGCAGAGTCAAACAGTGGGCAAGAACCTAAGTTGGAATTTCAATTTGTGGAGGTACAGCGCGGAGAAGGTTCTTATGTATGGAATGATTGGAATATGGATGAACTGCAACAAATCAATGAATTTGAAATAGCACCCCTACAAGATCAAGCCAACTTTGAAAAAATTTCTATTTTCAACAATGAATTTACCAGTACCAACAAGGTTGTAATCAATTCGGTACTCAGATTGAATCCAAAAAAAATATGGAAGGAGAAGAAGAAGTTTATCAATAGATTTCAGAGCACTGTCCGATACCAAATTGATCAAAGACAACTAAGCGAAGGAGATCAAAGTCTAATACCCCGACTAAGGTCTTCTCCTTTAGATACCAATCTCATTTCGTTCAACTCTACTACAGATGCTAGTCTGTTTTTTGACAGAGGTCAGATACAAAGAGATTTTCAGATTACCTATAGACAAATTGCCAATAAACTACAGCAGATAACTGGCTACGAGGTGAGATCTCTTGAGGAATTCTATACCAAATCTAGGCTCAATGTTATCAAGCCATTGGATTTTGTTTTGGAAACAAGGATAGGACAAAGAGTAGCAGATTCTGAATTATTTGAGATTCAAAGATTTAGAATAGATTTCTGGTCGCTCCAGCCACAGCTCAACTTTAGGCCCTCCCCCAAACTAAGATTAATCACCCGTTATAGTTTTGGACAGAGCCAAAATCAAATGGGCAATCAAGAAAACTCAAAGAATAGAGATTTAGGTTGGGAATTAACTTGGAGAAAATCTGCTACCTCTAACCTACAACTACAATTTAATTGGATCAATATTGTATATAACGGCAACAGAAATACACCAGTAGAATTCGAACTGCTCCAAGGATTAACACCGGGTACTAATTTTTTATGGCTTCTGAATTATACCAGAAGAATCTCCAAAAACTTTGACCTCATCATCAATTACAATGGTCGTAAGTCTCAAGATACTAATGTGGTGCATACTGCAGGCGTACAACTCCGAGCTATCTTCTAGCATTAGACAAAAAAAAGGTGGCCCGACGACCACCTTTACTAACAAAATCACAATCTCAATATGATTAGCTGCAGAACCACCTGACGGCTAATTATCACTTCTGTATCGCATTATTTGATTACTTCTTTCATTACGGGTGTCATAAACTTCTTAATCAGAGATTCTAAGGAGTTAACCCGAATCAGGGTTAGAAAAAACTCATCATCATCACTAACTATATTCAGTAAGGCTAACTTCTCACCAGCACCGATTTTTAGCTTTTTCCTGATGTCTTTAGGTAAGATCAACGATCCACGGTCATCGCAACTAAGTATAGCTTCAACTGAAAACTTTGGTTTATCCACGATTCTTACTGTTCACAATGCAAATATAACAGTAATTACGACAATTACCGCTAAATCAGTTATTTCTGTAATTTCAGTAATTGCAGTTACCAATTAGCCCACGATTGTCGTGAAAACACCTCATCGACAGTTAACTATACAAGGGGTGTACTGTTATATTTGTACAAAATGCACATCATATGAAATCAGTATTCATTACCATCCTCTCGTTATATGCCCTTATGGCATCCGCGCAAAGTCCGTGGACACACGTGATGGATGAAACGACAATCCAAAAACATAATGGAGAAAGAGCCATGATTCCAAAGGCTTATGACACTTATGCACTTGACTTAACCTCACTCAAATCGTTGTTATCCAAAGCGCCTATGGCCCAAGATATCAATGGAAAGAAAGCCAGATTGGCCTTGCCTGTAGGTGATGGCATCGTGGAAACCTTCGAATTTGTGGAGTCTCCAGCGATGAGCCCTGTACTTTCTGCAAAGTTCCCGGCTATTAAGAGCTACAAGGGTATCTCTTTGGATAACCCCCACAATACAGCCTGGATAGACTTTAGTCAGAATGAGTTCAGAGGTATTATCAATAAACTAGAAACCAAGATATTTATCGATCCTTACTATAGAGTAGCTGATGGCAACTATGTCGTCTATCATTCTAGAGATGAAGTCATCGACTTAGAAGATCTAGAAAAGACCTGTGGCGTAACCAGCTACGAACAAGAATTATACAATCAGAAGCCAGAAGGTGTCTACTTGTCTAAAAATTATGGCAATACTAAAGCAGCTGGTCTTCCTGTAACCAAAATCACTTACAGATTTGCCGTTACTTCTACAGGTCTATGGACTGCTCAGCAAGGCAACTCTGTCAATGCTGTCTTAGCTAGAATAAATACTGCTGCCAATAGGCTCAACTCTATCTTCGAACCTGAGATGGCCATCAAATTTGAGCTGGTTGATAACAACGATGAGTTGATATTCTTTACCAATCAAGTACCCCTTACGCCATTTTCTTCAGAAAGAGAAGGTCGTGTCTGTCTTAGAGAAAACTCTGACGTTATCAATCGGACCATAGGACAGAATTCCTATGACATGGGACATTGCTTTACTGTCAGATGTACGGATGGTGTAGCAGGCGTCGCCAATCTTGGTTCTGTATGCAACGAAAGAAAAGGTAATGGTGTCAGTTGTGTCGGCACGAGTGACATTGGCAATTTTATGCTGACGGTTGCGGCGCACGAGCTTGGACACCAATTCACTACAGGTCATACTTGGGGTAGTTGTCCTCCATCTCAAGATCAGTTTTCTGGAGCGCAGAATTGTGAGCCTGGATCTGGTTCTACAATTATGTCCTACTTCAATCTGTGTGGAGCTGAAAACTTAAATGCACCCTACTCTGGAGTTTTCCACACTTGTAGTCTGATACCGATCACCAATTTTGTCAATACTGGAGATGGCTCTACTTGCGGAAATCGAGAAGTAGTTAACAATTCTCATCCAGATGTTTTTATTCTCGATGAGCCCAATACTATCCCAGTCAGTACTCCATTCGAATTAATCGGAGATGCTACAGATATGGAGGATGATGAGTTAACTTTTGTATGGGAACAAATAGATGGTGGAACGATAGCCTTCCCTCTTGGCTCTCCTGCTGGCTCAGCTCCAGCCTTCAGAACCTTTCCGCCCTCTGCTCGGAAATCAAGAGTTTTTCCTAGACTGTCCAGTATCCTAGTCGGGTCAGATAATGGTGCTGAAAGACTGCCAACTTATGAACGTGAATTAAACTTTGCACTGACAGTGAGAGATAATAATCCAACAGCGGGTGGTATCAATTGGGAAACCATAAAGCTCGATGTTACAGAAGCTGCTGGACCTTTTGTGGTCACCACACCTAGCGTGTTGACAACAGCGAGTGTCAATGAAGAGGTACTCATAGAGTGGGATGTAGCGGGCACAGATGGTCCAGAAGTCGATTGTCAGTTTGTCGATATTTACTTTTCTCCTGATAATGGTGTCACTTTCGAAACCAGATTGCTCAACTCTACACCTAATGATGGCTCAGCAATGGTCAGAATGCCTAATGAGCTTACGACAAGTGGAAAAATAAAAGTAAAAGCTGCTGATAATGTATTCTTCAATATCAATAGAAATACCATCAGGGTTGTAGAGCCAACTGTACCCTCTTTCTTTGTAGATGCAGCTCAGAGTTCTTTCGAATTTTGTCTTCCTAATTCTTTGACGGTAGACCTTGCAGGGACTTCATTTTTAGGCTACAGCAATGATGTACAACTGGATATCGTGTCAGGCTTACCAGCGATAGCCTCTCACAATTTTTCAGTAAATCCTATGCCTGCCGATGGGACCTCGACGCTAAGTATCGATATGAGTGAGGTACTTGATGGAGGCACTTACAATGTAGTCGTAAGAGCCATAGGAGCAGATGCTGATACTATCTTTCAGAATATAGTAATAGATGCTACGGGTTCTTTCTTAGGTGATGTAGCACTACAAACACCAGCAGATGATACTAGAGGGTTAGCCGTTATTCCTGAATTCACTTGGGCACCCTCAGTAAATGCTTCTAGCTATCTGCTAGAGATATCTAGTAGCCCAGATTTCTCTGATGATAATATTATATACTCAAAAAACACTGGTCTAGAAAATATAGAAGACTCCGCCTTATTCAATTTGGAGAACAGCACACTCTATTTCTGGAGAGTCACCACTTTTAACGACTGCGTAGGCTCAGAAACAACACCAATAAATATTTTCAGTACGCAAGCACTTAACTGTAGAGTATTTGCTTCAGATGATGTACCGCTTAATATTCCATCTGGTCCAGCGGGATCAGTCACTTCGGAAATAGACATTGCAGAGTCAGGTATGGTAAGTGATGTCAATGTAGAACTTGTCAAAGGATCACACAATAATCTTGCAGATATAAGAGCGAGTATAGTAAGTCCTCAAGGCACCAATGTCGTCTTGTGGCAAGGCTGTACGGCTTTCAACAGAATAGATGCAGGTTTTGATGATGCAGCATCTATACCTAATGATTGTCCAGACAAGAACGGATTGAAGATCAGACCTCGTAATCCATTGTCTGCATTTATAGGTCAGGAACTACAAGGTAAATGGTTGTTAAAAATAGATGATGTGACGCCGGGCAATGGAGGCACTATAGATGAATATCAATTAGAGTTGTGTTCTTCTACGGCCTTATTCAGTCCAGTTATTGTCCTCAATGAAGTGGCAGACGTCGCACCAGGAAGAGGTACTGTCATCGTCAATTCTCAACTCCTTGCAGAAGATGAAAATAATGAGCCCGAAGAGTTAATCTTTACGATTATGGAAGCCCCTGCTAGAGGAGATCTTATTAGAAACGGGACTATCATCGGTGTGGGAGATCAGTTTACCCAAAGGAACATTGATAGAGGTCTCATAGTCTACAAGCATAATGGTACGCAGGAAGAAGCGGACCAATTTACCTTTATCGTCGAGGATGGAGAAGGTGGATGGGTCAATAGAACCAACTACAATATCAATGTTATAGAGGGAGGTTCTACGACAGCTGTAGAGGACATAGAAAGAGCAGAAAATTACTTTGACATCTTCCCTAATCCAGCTACTGACCAAGTCACCATTACGCAATTAGAAGCTGACAATTCTGAATGGAAGTTAACACTGACTGCCAATGGACAGTTAGTGACTCAGCAGACTTTTCAGAACGGAATGGAGTTGAATGTCTCTGATCTACCGACAGGCTTATACCTGATACAATTACAAAGCGAAGACATCAATGTGGCTAAGAAAATATCTATTGTGAAATAGAACAGTAACCACTTAGCATAGAACTAAAAAAAAGGGGCCTCGAATCAATCGGGGTCCCTTTTTTTATTTCTCAATCTGTATATCTAATGCTCTGCTGCGCTACCTCTGACTTCCAGATGGAGAAAGGGAATCCTGCCAATTTTTTTATCTCGAGCTCGTCGAGAGATCTTCGTTCTCCTAACTTCTCCGCTAATGTACTGAGAGATAAAAGGCTAATTTTCTTCTAGCCACTTCTTCTAACCAAGAGTCGAGTGCTATGCCCTATTGCGCCAAAACTCAGTGAGTTTTGGTCAATTCTGATGAATTGGTTCCTTTCTTACTGCCTACCCATCTTAAACTGATGTTTCAGTTCACTCTCTTCACAAGTCCGTTTAGGACCTCTGATACAGCAGAGATGCACCGTTCATTTATGTTTAGGACCATTGATCCGTCGTCGGCGGACCAGTCAGTCATACTTATCAAGAGTCAAGTGCTATGCCATATTGCGCCAAAAATTTGTGAGTTTTCGCCAATTCTGATGAATTGGTTCCTTTCTTTCAATGGTCAATTTAGGACCATTGATCCGCCGTCGGCGGACCAGTCAGTCATCATCTGACTCCAAGATGGGAGAACCGCATCCCGCAATTAAACCTATGCCTGTCGTGCTATCTCTTGATGTAATTATGAAGTGGAGCTATAAATGTGGCTAAGAAAAAACATCTATAGAGAAATAGACAATAGGCCACTTTAGTATAAAACTGAAAAAAGGGTCCTCGAATTAATCGAAGTCCCTTTTTTCATTACTCAATCTGTATATATAATGCTCCAGGCTATAAAAAAGTTACAACCTTTCCAGAAATTTCTTCTACAAGCAGTGTCTGGTGGACACGAGAATAATATCCACTGACCATAACTTTTCCCCATTCGTCTACGATAAGATCTTCTGCTTCGTCAAAAGCAAACTCCAATTCTATAGTCTCATTATCTGTATTTAGAAATAAGGTCTTCTTATCCTCAGAATGCTCTAGCACCCCACTGTAAGTCCTCAACTCTTCAAAGAAATAATCTGAATTGACAAAAGAAGAGTATCCAACTTTGATAAAAACACTGAAAGCCAAAAGGCACGCATAAAATTTTAACTGCTTCATAATCACGATTTTTTTTGGTGAATGAATTGAAAGTTGATATTAAGATAACTTCCTATTTGTCTAAAATGTTCTGTTTTGATCCAATTTGGGTGTATGCACCAACCTTCGACTCCGCAAAAACCCTTACTTTAAACCAGATTAATAGGGGAAATCGCCCAACAGCAACTCAACCACGCAACGTTATAGATGAAATCGGTATATAGAATGATGTAACAGATAATAGACTAGTCTTTTGCTATACACAACTTCCAAATTTCACAAAAAAGAAATATGACAAATCATAATATAAAAATCCTAGCCCTAGGGCTGCTCTTACTTTTTGCTTCTAGTTGCAAAAAAGATATTCTCGGCGAGGGAGAGTTCACCACTGAAAGCGAAGTCCCTAAGGTCTGGATAGAATCTACAGTGATCGGCCTAGTCCAAGACGAAGCAGGTCAGCCCATATCCAATGTCCTGGTCGACCACATCGGCAATACTTTTATGACGGATGACAACGGGTACTTTACCCTACCTGCAAGAGGGACCACTGTCAGCGGTGGCTATATCACCTTTACAAAAGATGGATACTATGAGAACTCTAAGTTCTTTATCCAGCAAGATCAAGACAACTACAGTTTCTTGAGAGTGACGATGCTAGACCTCGGGACCCCTGAGGTCATAGACCCTAGTACGCCTAATACTGTCAGTATAGATAATGACCTTGCACGTATCGACTTCAGAGCCAACAGCTTTGTAGATGAGAGTGGCAATGCTTACACAGGTGCTGTATCCGTCTATTCTCAATATATCGATCCTACCAGCACAGATCTCGCAGAAAGAATGCCTGGAGACTTGAGAGCGATAGACATCAATGCCGCTCGAGTACAGCTCAGTACTTTCGGTATGCTGGCCACAGAGCTACGAGGCGAAGACGGTCAAAAACTGCAAATCGCTGACGGCTCAAGTGCCACTATAAAAATGGTTATACCTGAAGCACTCAGAGGGAGCATAACGCCGACTATCCCAGTATGGTCCTTTGATGAGAGCAATGGGTATTGGGTAGAGGAGAGTGAGGCGAGCCAGACCTCTGATGGATATTATACCGCTGAGGTATCACACTTCTCTTACTGGAACTATGATGCCCCTTGGCCCATCGTCGGCTTCTGTGGTCGCTTTACTTATAGTGATGGCACGCCCGTCGCGCACGCAAAAGTGACTGTAATTATTGTCAGCTCAGGAGCTTGTAAGAGTGCTTGGACAGACTCAGCTGGCAAAGTAGGCGGTGATGTCCCCAAGGATCAACCTTTAGAAATCGTTGTGATGGACGAATGTGGAAACATTATCTATCAAGAAGAAATAGGCAGCTATAGTGAGGACTTCGAATTAGATATAACCGTACCCGTCTCTCTAAATCCCATAACTGTACAGGGCACCCTGACTTGTGATGGACAACCTGTATCCAATGGGTACGTACACCTCACTGATGATAGGCTCGTCAGGCAAGTAGCACCGACAGACGAAAATGGAAATTATAGCTTGGCACTTAGTGACTGCAATGCCACTTCTAAGGTCACTGTACAAGGTTACGACCTAGATGAGCCTGCTATCGGTGAGATAGAAATAGTGGATGTCCTCTCTGATGTAGTCGTCGTTAATCAAGATGTGTGTACCGGAGCATCAGAAGATGAGTATATCTCAGTATCTATCAACGGCAACTCTGAGTTATTTACAGAGCCTACAGCTAAATTGATCAACGGAGAAAACTTAATCCTATCTAGTGG
>CALFUU010000117.1 GCA_937929835.1 uncultured Saprospiraceae bacterium
ATTTCAGTAGACGAACGGCACAAAAAAATTACAGTTTAATTCCTTAGAAGTATGTTAACTATTAGCTAAATCACACGATGTCAAAATGATATGCTTTCACGATTATATGTCGATCAACTTAGATAATTATTGAGTCCCAGAAATAGTAACCAGATGGAAGGTGGCTTTGTAGAACTTCCACTAGATAACTTCACATAAACAAATAGTATGAAGCAGTTAAATTTTATTTTTAGTTTCTTGCTCGGATTGGTTTTGATCACTTCAAGTGCCTATGCTCAGGAATCTCAGAACATCTTGGGTATTGGAGACTACTACTTCAAGCAAGCCAACTTTAAACGTGCTCTAGACAGTTATAATCTCTATGTAGAGAATAATCGTGACGACCCCCGTGGGTACTTGCATCGAGCAAGAGTACACGCAGCGATGGGCAACACAAATGCTTATCAGCTTGACTTCCAAATGGCCGAACGTCTAAATCCATTATCACATATGTACTTAGATGCTTCGTTGAGATCGAATTATTATGCCAATAAATTCTATGATTATAATGTAGATGATACTGAGGGTTCATTTTCGAAATCTCCTCTACGCCTAGCTGATTATGTCGAGTACATAGATACCCTGATGATCAACCATGAGGCGGATTCTCTGATCTCAGATGCGATAAAGGATGTTGCTGATAAGAACTTTGTCAATGCGGAATTCACTTTGGACAAAGTAAAAGTTAATCAAAGTAATCTACCACTAGTATATGATCTGAAAGGATTAATCAAGTTGAAGACTGGAGACATTGAGTCTGCCATCACTCACTTTACAACAGTCATAGATTATGCGCCCAATTTTGCAATTGCTTATCATAACAGAGCTATCTGTTACAAGCTACTGGAACAATATGATAGGGCAAAGAGTGACCTTAAGAAAGCTATCTCGATAAACGATGATCTGCCGATGTTCTTTTTTGCCTTCGCCAAGCTTAACCAGAAAGAGGATAATATTGAAGTTGCCAAAGAGTATTATAAAAAAGCAATCGATATTGATAGTGATTACAAGGAGGCATCTGCCAATTATAGTCAGTTGCTAAAAAATATCGGAGACTATGATTCCTCTCTACTGTATTTATCCGATCTGACGGCATTAGAAATAGAGTCTTCTGAGCAACATTACCTCAAAGCAAATCTTCACTTTGTGTACGGTGAGTTTGAAGATGCCAAACATCATCTCTCTGAATTTCTGTCTACAAATCCCGAAGATAAAGATGCCTTGTATAACTTAGGATTAACTTATTTATTGCTTAGAGAATATGATGAAGGGTGCGCATACATCTTAGAGAGTCTAGAAGACAACAATAACGAGATGCGCAAAGAAATTTATGATTCTTACTGCTACAAATATTTTTGACCAGGAGAATTATCTATCATTAACTTTGAGATGCTTTCATCCATTTTTGATATCGCAGTATGACCAACAAAGCAAGATGCGGCTGGTGCCTCAAAGACGACCTATACAAACAGTATCACGATGAGGTATGGGGAGTACCTGTGTATGATGAAAAGACCCTGTTTGCCTTTCTCAATCTAGAAGGGGCGCAGGCAGGACTTAGCTGGTATACCATCCTCAAGAAAGAAGAGGGTTATCGTAAAGCTTTCCTCAACTGGGATATCAAGGCCATATCAAAAATGGGCGAAAAAGATGTACTTCGTCTCAAGGAGAATCCCGAGATCGTCCGCAATACACTCAAGATCAAGGCCGTCATCACCAATGCGCAGGCCTACCTCGAACTCAAAAAAACCACGACACTCTCAGATTACTTATGGGCCTATGTCGATGGCCAACCGCTTATCAATAACTGGACGACTTTAGACCAGATTCCAGCCGAAACAGAACTCTCTAATCAAATCTCTAAGGACTTAAAAAAGAAAGGATTTAAGTTTGTAGGGCCGACCATTATCTATGCTTATATGCAAGCCATCGGAATGGTCGATGATCATCTGACTACTTGCTGGAAGAGACAGTCTTAGCTGGCCATCCAAAGGCTGCCCGCATCTTATAGTAGATATCGTAATTCTCATAAATACCCGCAAAGTCTTCTGCTCCAGGTCCTTTTGCAAAGACGGGTATAAAATCTCCTGTATGCTTCTTAGAGGTAAAGTTGGTAATCAGATTGTCTATAGTTGCTTCGTGATGTACGGCATAGCCGCCAGTCTCATGATCTGCAGTGACAATCACTAGAGTCTCTCCATCTTGCTCTGCCCAATCTAGTACCTTACCGATGACACGGTCAAATTCTTGAAACTCATCAATAATATAGTTGGATTCATTAGCGTGACCGCCCCAGTCTATTTGTGAGCTTTCTATCATCAAGAAAAAACCTCTATCCTCGATGCCATTGTTGAGGAAGTTGACAGCTGTCATAGACATATCTTCAAAATAATCTCGGCCTTGACTTCTCGGCAATGGGTCTTTGTTGGAGCTGAGATAGCCAAACTTCTCTGCGCCCTCCATACGCATTTTGACATCTGTATATTCACTAAGGAAAGTCTCGATGACATAGCCTTTGGCTTCCATTTCTTTAATAAGATTGCGCTCGTCTTCTCTTAAATCAAAAAATTGCTTACCACCACCTGCAAAGAAATCTACATCTGTAGCAAGAAAGTCTTCAGCTATCTCCTCGTAAGCTCGTCTGTCGACATTATGAGCGATAAAAGCAGCTGGCGTCGCATGTACGATTGTGGACGTCGCGACCAGACCAGTCCGTAGATTCTTCGTTTCTGCTTCTTCTAGAATGCTGGTGACGGGGATGCTGTCTCTATCGACCCCGATCGCTTTGTTAAATGTCTTGACACCACAAGCAAAGGCGGTGGCCGCTGCGGCAGAATCTGTAACCAAATGGCTAGACGCTGTCGGCTTATGTATGCCGATTACAGGAAACCGCTCCAGATTTGTCTTGTTGTTACTCGCATAGGTGCCTGCGGAGATCTGCCCCATACCCATACCGTCTCCGATGAGGAGGATGATATTCTTAGCGGTAGCTTTTGTTTGCTCTCGAGGAGCTAAGACTTCTTTTTCGATATATATCGTCTCTGGTTGGGTGGTTTTACAAGCACAGAATTGCAGGATAATAACGAGTATCAGGAGGTTTCTCATAAGTGTATTTCTAGCGTGCCAAGATATACTTTTTGCCTGGGAGCGGCTTTACTATTCCTTTGAATTCCAGAGTTAATAGGGTGGTGGTCAAGAGGGCTAACGGAATCTTCGTCTTGTAGTGAAGGCTATCTAGACCGATATTGGGTTCTTCTTTGATATACTGCATCAACTTTCTCTCATCTTCGTCTAGATCCATAACCAACTGCATCTGGACACCTTCTGTGGCTCTATCCCATCTCATGATGTCGGCAATATCCTCAGCTGAGGTGCAGAGGTGTGCCTTATGATGTTTGATTAGATTGTTGCAGCCTTCTGACATCTCGTCACCCACTCTCCCTGGTATTGCAAAAACATCCTTATTGTACTCATTGGCATATTCAGCCGTAATTATAGAACCGCCTTTTGCAGCAGATTCTACGATGACGACGACATCTGACATACCTGCGATGACTCTATTCCGTCTGGGAAAATTTTCTCTCTTGGGTTGCATATCCATTGCATATTCCGAAAGGATGCCTCCCTTGGATTGCATTTTTGTAGCCAGCGATTTATTGGTGGAGGGATAGATTCTATTGATCCCATTGCCTAGGACTCCGATCGTAGGGATACCTAATTCTACAGCCTTGCGATGGGCTATAGTGTCTACGCCATAGGCCAAGCCCGAGATAATTGTACAGTTGTAAGCGGCGAGGCCTTCGACGAGTTTTTCGCACTCGACGATACCATAGGAGGTGATTTTTCGAGTACCGACAATAGCCACACATCGGGTAGCGTCTAGCTGCATATCTCCTCTAGCATAGAGGGTTAATGGTGCATCTTGATAGTGTTTTAACTTAGTAGGGTAGCCTTCATCTAGGTAGAATAGAATTCTTATATCCTTGCCGTCTAGTTTTTGTAGTTCTGCTTCTGCTGTTTTCAATGCCTTCTGAAGACCATTCACCACGTCATTGGCTTTGGATTCTCCAATGCCTGGTATAGATGTTAATCTTGATTTTTTTGCTGTGAATACCTCCTTAAGCCCTCCGCAATAGGATATTAGATTTCTCGCAGTCACCGCCCCTATATTGGGGATGAAGTTGAGAGCTAGTTTCTCTAATTCCATTCCTTTCATTATCGATAATTTTCAGCGTCTTGAGGTCTGCCTAAGCCTATATACGCTTTACGGATAAGCCTTCTAATTTCTGGATCATTGGGGTCGATCTGCATAGCCATCTGCAGATAAGAGATAGCCCAATCGTACCGCTGATGCTGGTCGATGAGTCCGTTGGCCAATTCTGCATAAAACCCTAGCATCTTGTTTTTGTCTTCTCGATCATTGATATATTCTAGATATTGCTTGAGAAAGCCGATATCTGGTCTGATGGTGCCCGCCTCTAGAAAAGTATTGAGAAGTGGATCAAGCTGTCTATTCATTTTATGGAGTTCTGCTGCAATGCCGACTTTCATAAGATTGCCATTGTAATAGGTAGGGTGTATCTCGATAGCCTTTTCCGCATAGGGTTCTGCTCGTTGTAACAGACTCAGCTTGGTGGCATTGTCCTGAGTCGTCTTGTATTCATTAAAAAGTGCGGTGGCCATAAAACTGTTAGAACGTGCACTATTCTTTGATACTTTGATGGCTGCAGAGTTGAGTGCCAATTCTGATTCCCAAACAGGTACGCGATTAAGGGTGATAAGGCTGTAGGCTACAAGAATGAGTCCTGTGAGTATCGTAGCGAGTAGCTTTTGATTTTTATCCTTGAGATAGAGAATACCTTTTGCTAGCAAAAGACAAGTTGCCAATGAAGCGGCAAAGGCAAATCGCTCATTCATAAAAGTACCTAAGCTGATGACAATGTTGGATACTATCGACATCGTTGCGAAATAATATCCGATAGCAAAGGTGATAAGCTTATTTCTTTTCCAAGAATAAAACATCAGGCCCAATAAGCCTATATGTAAAAAGATGGAGAGCAGAACTTGCCAGTCCCCAAAGGTAGAAATCGGGATATGGTAGGGGTAGTAGTCATGGGTCAGTGGGTAAGGAATAATATTAAGCTTGAGATAATACAGGAGTGTATAAAAGATCGTCCCGTATTTTTCTACGCCTGTCATCCCTGCAAATGAGTTGTTCATAATGTCGGTAGACGGTGCCTCGTCAAGAAGAAATCCGATCACCTGGAACCTAAGAACAAGATAAAGTACTGTTGCTGTCAGCAAGACCCCAAAGACAAGTAGATTCTTCTGGCCAATACCTTTTCTAAATAGCATCAGACCAAATGGAATGATGGCAAGGAAAGTCAGCGTATTTTCTTTGGCCAGTAATCCTAAAAAGAATAAAAGAGCGGCTGAGAGTAGCCATCCAGTTTTATGTGTATCGACATATTTTAGTGCGGATAGGAAAGTTGCCATACTCAAGAGCAAGGACAAGATCTCATCTCGACCTTTTACATTGGCGACGGCTTCTACGTGTAGCGGGTGGACGATGTAGATCACTGCTGTAAGGAAGGCCAGTCCCCAAAACCATTTTTCTTTGTCATTGGATTTTCTATTGATCAAGCGGCGCATTGTTAATAAGATGAGCCAACCACATAACGCATAAAGTAGAATATTAATGGCGTGGCTAGCTGTTGCATTAGGGGCGATATAGTCTAGACCTTGCGTAAGAGCCGTCGACTTTTTGTCGGGATTGGGGTCTAGATTTTTCTGGGTTCCTTTTGTGCCGAATACTTGATTTTCAAGATTGTAGCTGATCAGAGAGAGGGGTCTATACCTAGATCCTTGGACAAGGTTCTTTTCTTCTCCAAAGTAACCTGTAAAGCTCTCTGTCAATAGGATTTTTTTAAGTCCTCCACTGCCAGCCGTGACAAAATCGTTTTCTGTGTAGACGAGTTTGTCATCTAAGACATAACCAAAGTCTAAGGATTTGAAATAAAGCAGCATTGAGAGACCGATCAAAATTGCTAAGGCAAGGCCCTTCACTCCATATGTTAAGGGGACGTATTGCCTTAGGTTGGATTGAGGCTTTTTCGATTGTGGGGCAGGGTTTTGCTCTACTATTTCTTTTCCTTTCTTGTTTTTCTTCTTTTTGGCCATCCGCGCTTAGACTCGTTTATTGACCTTTAAAATATCTCGTTTTTTGTAAGTAACAAAAGTTTGTGGGCTCTAGGGATTTGACTTTATCTCAGACTTCTGTAAGTTGCAGTACATATGAAGATTTCTGTAATATCATTTCGCTGCTTATTGCTTGTTTTGACGGTGTTATTTGTTGGAACCACAGCGAGTAGTCAATTCAATGTCAAGGTGGGATATAATATTGGCCTTGCTTCACCTGATATCAACAATCAGATTCTAGATACTTTCAATCTAACCCAGATGGTCAATTACGATGAGTATATAGAAATGCGTCCGCTTAGCGTAATGCATGGTGTCAGTTTGGGCTTGCGTCAAGGTTTTGCTTTCGGGGCTGTCACAGTCGACTGGGAGAATCTCAGCCGCTCATTATCCGCTGTCGGTATTACAAGATTGCCCTTGCCTTCTCAACCTGTATCAGAAACTATAGAGCTGACCTACACTTTTAATATGCTGATGGTTGGCCTTGAGACAAGATATGGTCGACTTGGATTGGGTAGTGCTCTGGGTCGCAACTTTGTTTCTATCACGAGAGAGACGGTCCAAGGGGAAGACTTTTCTCTTCTGAGGTCCTCGCAAGGATCGACCAGTCAGACTTTTGCCAGGTTCCATTTTTCGCTGAATTTTTCTGGAAGTCCGACAGTAGCTTTTGCACTCAAGCCCTTTATACAGATACCCTTATCTAAGGTAGACCTCAGCTCAGTTGCAACCGAATTAGGGATCAACAAGGTAGAGACAGAAGAGAGTTTTCCTCTGATCGGTTTGTCTTTTTCGTTCTACAACGGACGACAAGACTAGAAACTAGCTTGAACTAAAAAACCAGGCCTGTCTATTAGCCCAACGCCTTTTTGATCAAATCAGCTTGTTGCTTTTCGTGGACTTTTTTGAATCCTGTGGCAGGGCTTGCTGTTGCGGCTCTACTTATTAACGAAATATCTGTTTTTCTCCAGTACATCATAAGATAATCCCAAGCGCCCATATTGGCTGATTCTTCTTGTACCCAAAACTTTTCTGCTTTGTCGTATTTAGAAAATATCGCTTCGACTTGCTCCTGTGGGAATGGGTATAGTTGCTCGACTCTAACTATTGCTAGATCAGATCTCTTATTTTCTTCCTTGGCTTTGAGAAGGTCATAATATACCTTGCCACTACACATCAAGAGACGCTTTGTCTTTTTAGGATCAGCAGATGCATCGTCTATGGTTTCTTGGAAGCGAGTGCCTTTGGCAAATTCTTTTTTGGCAGATACGGCAAGAGGATGTCGCAGCATAGACTTAGGAGACATTACGATAAGGGGTTTCCTTAAGTCTCTCGCCAGTTGTCTTCTAAGCACATGAAATAGATTGGCCGGCGTAGTCATATTGACAATTGTAAAATTGTACTCCGCTGTCATCTGCAGAAATCTCTCGACTCTTGCACTCGAATGCTCTGGCCCTTGACCTTCCATTCCATTAGGTAGGAGCATCACTAGTCCACTCATCCGCTGCCACTTAGACTCTGCCGCACTGATAAATTGATCTACCATCGTCTGGGCTCCATTGTAGAAGTCACCAAACTGTGCCTCCCATAATACCAGATTATCAGGATTGGCTAGAGAGTATCCATACTCAAAACCTAACACAGCAAATTCAGATAAGAAACTATTGAATATTCTATACTTCCCTTGATCCTTAGACAAGCCATCTAATCTGTTGAATTGTTCTTCGGTTTCTACGTCATTGAATATAGCGTGACGATGCGAGAAGGTTCCTCTTTTGACATCTTGCCCACTCATCCTGACATCTTTTCCTTCTAGTAAGATACTGCCGTAAGCCATAAGCTCTGCCATAGCCCAGTCAAGGTTGCCAGCATCTAGTAGCTTGTTGGTGTTTTTTAATAACCTATTCACTTTGGAGAGTAGATTAATGCCCTCGGGTGCTTGCGCTATGTGTGACAGTATCTTGTCTACCGTCTTAGCATCGATACCTGTATCAGGAGAGCTGCCTTTTACTGTATCGTCAAAGCTGATATTGAGCTTAGCCCAAGCCTCTTCAGGAGGTTGTGGAGAGTAGGGTAGAGGCTTTTCTTTGACGGAGTTGAGCCTGTCTTGTAGATAGTCCCAAAACTTCTTTTCAAGCGTCTCTGCAAGTTCTGCATCTACATCTCCTCTGCTTGCTAATTTTTTGGCGTATAGATCTCTCGGGTTAGGATGTTTGTTGATGATACCATACATCTTAGGTTGTGTAAACTTAGGATCATCTCCTTCATTGTGGCCGTGACGTCGGTAACAGACCATATCTATAAAGACATCATTGTTGAATTTTTGTCTGTATTCTGTAGCGATTTTCACAGCAAAGACGACGGCCTCAGGATCATCTCCATTAACATGAAATACAGGGGCTTGGACTAGACCTGCAGCTGCAGTACAATAGGTAGAAGAGCGGGCATCATCAAAGTCAGTTGTAAATCCGATCTGATTATTGATCACTAAGTGGATTGTACCGCCTGTGTAGTATCCTTCTAACTGGCTCATCTGGACTGTCTCATAGACAACGCCTTGTCCTACTACTGCCGCATCTCCATGTATTAATATTGGAAGTATCTTATCATAGTCACTACCATAAAGATGATCAGCTTGTGCTCTCGAGTACCCTTCGACGACAGGATTGACTGCCTCTAGGTGAGAGGGGTTTGGAGATAATTTAAGATGGATTTTTTTGCCGTCTATTTCTCTCTGAGAGGCAAAGCCTAAGTGATACTTGACATCTCCATCTCCAAAGCTCTGCTCTGGAATACTATTTCCTTCAAATTCATTGAAGATTTCATCATAGGTTTTTCCCATAATATTGGCCAGCACATTGAGTCGACCTCTGTGCGCCATACCGATGACAACTTCCTCGACCTTGTCCTTAGATGCTGTAGCGATGATGGCTTCTAGGGCAGCTATGGCTGTCTCACCACCTTCTAGGGAGAACCGCTTCTGGCCGATATACTTGGTGTGCAAAAACTTTTCGAATATGACGGCACCATTGAGGTTCTCTAAGATTCTTGTCTTTTCGTCCTTGCTTAGGCCGTAGCTATCAGATAGGTCTCTGTTCTCGATCTTGTCTCTGAGCCAGATCCTCTTTTCTCTGTCTTCGATGTGTGCATATTCATAACCTATGTTGCCAGCATAGAGCAACTTACACTTGTCTATTATCTCTTGTAGTGTTCCATTGGGTAGCCCTAGCTCAGCCCCAGCCTCAAACTTTGTGTTGAGATCTGCTTCACTGAGGTTATAGTCGCTCAAGTTGAGTCTGGCTTTTCTATCTCTACGCTGTCTTATCGGGTTGGTCGTAGAGAGGAGGTGACCTCTCCTTCTGAATCCACCGATAATAGAATAAGCAGCAAACTCTTTATTAACCAATAAGGCGCCATCTGTTCTACCACTGGTGGCTGCAGAAGTGCCTGATTTGCTAGAACCATTGGTAGGTGCTGCGTGGCCATTCCCATTCTGACCTCCAAATTCAAATCCTTCAAAAAATACTCTCCATCCTTCCTCTACAGATTCAGGATTGTTGGCATATTTCGCATACATGTCATCAATGAAGCTCGGGTGGGCATTGAATACGTAAGAATAATCTTTCATTTGCTGTTTATATCTTTGTAAAACCTAATATGTGAAGGTACTGCAAAGGCAGTAATAGACAAGATAGAAGGCTAAAATTATGCTAAAACAGGCTAAATGGGTTTTTTGTCAGCATTTTTAGTCATAATTGCAGCATTTTAAGTGTAAATCCTAGATTTATTAGGATATAATAGACTACTTTTGCACTCCAAATTTTAATAAGGATTACCAATGGCACAACACGCTTCATCCAAGAAAAGAATCAGACAAGACGCTAAGAAAAGGCTTCAAAACAGATATTATAAGAAAACGGCTAGAACCGCTATCGCTAAGTATAGAAGTCTAGAAGACGCTGCAGAAGCAAAAGCTTTCTTACCTAAGATCATCTCTATGATAGACAAGCTGGCTAAGAACAATAACTGGCATAAGAACAAAGCAGCAAACCTTAAGAGTAAGCTGATGAAATATGCTAACGGCTTATAGAGTCGCTTTCATAAGAAATAATAAAAGCCTTGTCATTAATAGATGACGAGGCTTTTTTTTTTGTCCAGATACTGTGTATTGAGCTTTATGAGCAGCTCAGTTATATAAACCTATGGGGGGGCACTCTTCAGTACCACTTTATTCCTTACCTTAAATATCATCACTTAATTATGATTAAGTGGAGAACCAAATTAGGTCAGTGTCTAGTATCTAGTCCTGATGGCTATCCCGATGCTATTAAGTAGGCGGACTAGTTTTATTTGCCAGCAGCTGGGTCATCTTCAGGCAAAGTGTAGTCAGGGACTCTCTTGCCGAAGACTTTGAAGTATCTCTTAGGGTTAAGTCGGATATCCTGCAGAAGCAGGTTCATATTACGTGTGGACGTAGAAAGGTTGTCGTAAAGCTCCTTATCATTCATCAAGAGTCCAAGTGAACCATCTTCAGAGCCTAGCTTAGCAACGACCTTATTGAGCTCCGTCATAGTAGCTGTTGCTTGCACCATTGTCTTTTCTACTGACTGCAAGCTGTTTGTTGCTTGATCTATAGTTGTGTTTGTTTTGTTGACTGTCTCAGACAAGGAGACTTTAGAGAGGTCACTAGATAGGGTACCCATATTGTTAAGAATACTCGTGAGTTGAGCATTGTTATTGACCAAGGCTTCTGTAAGTATGGCCATATTTGCCATCGTCTTTTCTATGTCACCAGCAGAACGACTCATAAGATTAGAGAATCTGGATGTAGAGAGGGCCAGATTATCCATCGTAGTAGATAGGTCTCTGATTGTATTATCTAGTGGGGTGTCAGATCCTTCAGCGCCGAGTTTACCTATAGTTTTATCCACTGTAGCTGTAAGAGACTCTATGTGTGGCTGAATGTCTTCAGGAGATAGTAAGGCACCTAGGAGTCCGATGGTTTCGCTACTTAAGAAGCTGCCACTTTCTGCACAATTGGATCCATCGCAAAATTTATCAAATACCAATTCCAGTTCCTTGCCTCCAAGCGGCCCCTCTGGTCTGACTTCTACAACTGTATAGTTAGGAAGCTTGATATCCTTCCTGACTTGGAATCCTATATCAATTTTCCTTATGTCATCTGGTTGTGGTTGTATACTAGATACCGTGCCCACTTGAACACCATTGATGAGTACAGGCGTTGCGGTATTTATTTCCTTGGCATTACTTATTGTTGTGTAATAAGTCTTGTCACCACTCAGGAGATTCTTGCCAGAGATAAAGTTATATCCCCATAGAGCAAGTATGGCAGTAACTATGGCGAGTATGGCTATTTGGATTTCTCTTTTCATGTCGTGGCGAATAGAGCGCAAAGGTAGTGATATGTGTGATACCATACCCTCTGCTCTCCTTACCGAGATGAATTATTATAGGCCTCTACATAGACAAAGTAGTCCGATTCATCTGGGTTAGGTTGACTATTGTCGGACCGATAGGTACTTTGCAGCCTATATAATTCCGTTTCTAAGGAAGAAATAAATTTGTTGGGGATTCAAATCGAGTGCTTAAAACTTTATCTTCTGTAATTCAGTGTTATATATATTAACTTTAGTTGTTATATGATTAAACCTTTGTTGTTGGTTTTTGGTGTTTTGATCTGCTGGAGTGCGCCCTTGTACTCTCAAGTGGATACACCGACATCAATTACACAGGATACCTTACCATCAAAAGGGCAGGTTGTAGAGCAATTGCCTGGTGATACGCTTCCCAATATTGATTTAGATCAGCCTCTTCCTTCTGATGATAAGATTGGTTCTAGCTCAGATCCTCAGGTTGTAAAGTTGGCCGAAAGTGATCTAGATGATAAGATTATCAAAGGCGCTGTGGACTCTATGCTTTTTGATAAGACAGGCAACATCGTCTGGCTATACGGGGATGCCTTTGTCAAGTATCAAGATAAAGAGCTCAGAGCAGATCTCATTATCTTGGATATGGAAAGCAAGATCGCAGAAGCAAGAACAACAGATAATAAAAATTATACGCAGAAGCCCACGTTCACAGACAATGGTAAGACGTATAAGTACAAGGGTCTTAAGTATAATTTCGAAACAGAGAAAGGTATTGTTACCGATGCCATAACTTCCGAAGGAGAGTTTATAGTGCACGGCGAGACGACAAAGTATGTGAGCGCTGGCGGAGACATTTTCTCTGATTCTGATGTCATCTATAATGCCAATTCGCTCATAACAACTTGTAATCACGATCACCCACACTTTGGATTTAAAGCCAAGAAACTTAAGGTGATTCCAGACAAAGTAGCTGTTTCGGGCCCAGCCAATCTACAGATAGCAGGTGTGCCGACGCCGTTATGGATTCCTTTTGGACTTTTCCCATTGACAGATGGTACGACCACTGGACTTATTTTTCCAGATGGGTATCAGTTTTATTCCGAAGATCTCGGATTTGGTCTATCTGGAGTAGGATGGTACTTTCCTATTAATGACTACGTGCATACCAGTGTGACGGCAGATTTTTACTCACTGGGTACTTGGGGATTGAGTTCTAGGACCAACTACGCTAAGAAATATAAGTATACGGGTAGCTTCAATCTTTCGTATAATGATTTCAAACAAGAAGCTGCCGATGGATTGAGTGTCAATTCTCGAAAAGGATTCAATATTCAAATTAATCACAGACAAGATACCAAAGCGCATCCCTTTATCAACTTTGGTGGAGATATCTCTATCGTAGGCAACAATAATGTCAACAGGGTCAACAATGATGCGCAGAGTGTATTGACCAATACGTATCGTTCTAACTTCTATTATACCCACCAGATGCCGAGTACACCATTCACCTTTAGAATGGGACTCAATCATAATCAGAACACCAACACGCGTATAATGAATATCACCTTGCCCGATATTTCCTTACGTATGAGAACTATTTTTCCATTTGAAAGAAAAAATAGTGGAGGTAATGAGCCAAAATGGTATGAGAAAATTAGCTTAAGTTATGATGCTCAGACCTTACTCAGAACGACGACTACGGATACGACACTATTCACACAAGAGACCCTCGATAATGTACGAGCTGGAGTAAATCAAACTGCCTCAGTCTCTGTGACAACTAAAATTCTGAAGTATCTAAATGTGACGCCTAGTATCAATCTGGATGAGACATGGCTAGCCAATTCTGTGAATAAATCCATCGGTAGAAATCAAGTCCTCAATTTTATAGAGGCAGATACACTTGCAGGTATAGAGGCAGACAGTTTTGTCACCTTTATTGATACTGTTCTTACTGATGTGTTCACGGACTTTTCTACCTATAGAGAGTTTGATGCAGGTGTGAGTTTGCAGACGACTATTTTTGGAACGAAGAACTTTAGATTGGGGAAGCTGAGAGGGATCCGTCACTTACTTAAGCCCAATATTCGTTTTTCTTATTCGCCTGATCAAAGCAACCTAGTCGATACTTTGACTTATTTTGATACAAGAGAGCGGGTCTTAACGTATACAAAGTTTGACGAAGGACCCTTTGGTTCTCCTAGATTTTCGGAACTACAATCCCAGTTATCTTATGGACTTGATAATACTTTAGAACTCAAGTATTTTTCTAAGAAAGATTCTACAGAAAAGAAGTTCAAAATATTTGATAGCGTCACTATGCGCGGCAGTCGTAACTTTGCCGCAGATAGCTTGAAGTGGGGGACACATACGATGAGCAGTCGTACAAGATTGTTTAATGGTATTACGGAATTACGCTCAGATTGGACATTTGATCCTTATGTGGAAGTCAACTCTAGGCGAATCGCCACGACAGTATGGTCTGAGAGCAAGCGACCTGTGAGATTAGAGACGGGAAGAATTAGTTTGTCCAACAATATTTCTTTCAGAAAATTGAGAGATAGTTTTAATAAAAAACGATCAGAGAAATCTGATAGGAATAGTAATGAGCAAGAGGATTTGAGACCTGAACCCTTGGGTACTTCCCTTAATGATATAGACGGGCGGCAGTCTGGACTATTGCCTTCTGATCGAAATACACTAGATACTGAGGATGATCGAGGTAAGCAAAAAGAGGAGAAAGAAGGAAAGAAACTCCGCTCTATATGGTCTATACTTGATGGAATGAATTTGCGACACGAACTCCGCTATGCCATTCGAGGAAATGATGGTAAGCTGGAGTCTGGAATCACAGATCATACGTTGACCTTTGGAGGTAGATTCGATTTGACAGATAACTGGGGAGTGAATATTGGTAACTTAGGTTATGATTTCCAAGGGCGCGGGTTGAGCTATGCAGCCATTTCATTTACAAGAAAATTGCATTGTTGGAATATGGCCATTTCTTGGTTTCCAGATAGAGGCAACACCTATCAGTTTGCTATCTCCGTTAACTCCAGTACACTTTCATTTCTTAAGTACAATTATGGTCAGAATAATACGGACGGCTTCTTTGGGCTATAACTTTATTTCAGTCTGAATCCTTCCTCTATAGTCTTTCCACGCGGTATTATGTCTAGTGGATTATTATACGGTAAGCAAGGGGGTTCTACTCCATAACAATGTGGATCTACAGAATATTTTAGGGTGACGGTACCTGTTTGTTTTGTTGTGTATGGATGCACCATTTTGACAACCGGCGGTTTTTTAGGATATTGACTAAGTCTGCTGTAGTCGAGATTGGAGAATAATCTAACCCACGATAGTGTTGCTAAAATGCTCAAGCCAAAAATAAAATATTTGGTTGGCAGCTTACATAAGTGCCTTAGTAGGAAGCCTGCACCACTAAAGAGAAATAATAGCCAAGCCCACCCAAATCTAATGCTAGGATAGTTAAAGAACCAAATAAAAATAATAGGAATCGCATACAATAAGAAAGCGTAAGAAGTCGTAGGGAGTTGTATTTTTTTTAGTCTATAGGCAGATCCCAGAATTATAAGTAGACTGATAGGCGTAAAGAGGATGACACCTTTTCCTATGAGCATAGCCCAGCTTCTTTGTAGCCATACTGGACACCATGCGCTGAGTGAGGGATGTGTCATACTGTCGTATAGATATTCAGGTCGGACAATTTCTAGTTTGGCAAATTCACTAATGATGTCGTGTGCCACTTTTGTGACATGTATCGGTACTTTCCATTCTGGATTAAATAGATCCACAAAGTAAATTGGAAAAATTATATAGCCTGAGAGATAATAATTTCTTATCAACCAGGGCAAGACTAAAATAAGTCCCCACACTAGGTAGGGGATGATGCGTTGGCGATGTTCATTTTGTGTGAGGATTATCCACGCTGGTGCTGCAAGTAAGAAAGCATTGAATGGTCTTATCGTAAAGAGGAATAAACCAATCGCCACCAATGTCAATACCTCCGCTCCAGAAGTTTTCTTTTGCAAAGCTTCTATGGAC
>CALFUU010000118.1 GCA_937929835.1 uncultured Saprospiraceae bacterium
TAAAGCACGTCAAGCCACGTTATTCAGAGAATCTTATTGCATCTAATTTTGCAATCGGCTTGCAGCAATATAGCAACTACAATCAAGTGATTTCATTTGATACGGCTACGCCTGGCTCTATTGCGGATAGATTTGCAGAATTAACCAATGACTTTTGTCCCTGTCCTTTTGATATAGATTTTAGTCAAGATTTTCCTTTTGAAGAGGATTTGTCTACTTTTTCTGGAGCCATCTTTCACGATCCGACTGTGGAGCGCTATCTCCCAGATTATTCATTTGGTATACAGTCTGTTCCGACACTCAATAAGACCCAGCGGATCGATCGTTCTGGTGCGCTCAACGAGTTGGTCCTTGCTTGGGCTGGAAAATATAAAGGTGGGCTTAATATAGGGCTCGGTGTAGGTGTGCCGATCATTTCCTTTAGTGAAGAAAAGTTCTATTCTGAGTCTGATCCTACTGGCAACCTACCCTTCAATCAACTCAATTTTGATGAGAGCCTATTTGCTTCAGGTACGGGTATCAATCTCAAGCTCGGTGTAGGTTATACACTGCTCAAAAGAATAAGATTAGGCGTAGGGTATCAGACGCCAACCGTCTATAGAATCAATGAAATATTCTTCAGTTCTCTTTTCTATGATTCTGATAATTATGTAGAAGATCCATTTATTGTCAACTCACCAGAAGGTAGATTTACTTACAGATTGAGAACACCAAGTAGACTCACCCTAAGTGGTGGTTATTTGATGATTTTTGAGAAGTTGAAGGGATTTGTAAATGTTGATGTACAGCGCATCAACAACACCGAGAATAGATTCAATTTTACCTTTAATAGTGATGCCCCTTTTGATCAAATACTTGAGGACGAAGCCAATGCCGAGATCAACAATGAATTGAGACCTACATATAGCTACAATTTGGGTTCAGAGATTGCTTTTGGGCGGTATAGAGTCCGAGGTGGTGTCAGTTTACTAGGTCGACCATTTTTCGATGAAGCAAAGGTTTTCGATAAGGTCTATTCTGCTGGGGTCGGTTATAGGATGAATAAGATCTTTTTTGATCTGGCTTACCAGTTTAGACAATTATCAGAAGGCTATAGTCCTTATTCGCTTGGAGGCAATGCTGCTCTGCCCGTAGTAATAGATACCAATGTCAATAAGTTGGCCTTAACGATAGGGTTCAAATTATAGTCTAGAGGCCCACATATGAGCCATTTTACTATATTTAGAAAAAAATTAAAGATGGATTTTAGGACAGAGTGGAGCAGTTGGGTGATGGTCGTTCTTATGATTATCATCGCTGTTGTCATCAACCCTTGGGCGACACCCTTAGATTGGAATTTTGCTAGCACCATTTCTTACATAATCAATATGTTGGCTTATCCATTTATTGCGATAGCGGTTGCGACTATTCCAGTACTTATTGTATGCTCGTTGCTCAAGGTAACTCCGGACTTGGATTATTCAATAAGAACGGCATTTGGATTTTTGATCTTCTTGTTGATTCAGTTCCTTGTATTCTAGGCAGCTTAAAAGAATCATTTTAGGATCGACAACGTTTAATAAATTAGTGATACTCAATTTCAACAGATATGTACGGTAGAAGGCAACCTCAATATGGTGGTGGCGGATATGGCCAGCAAGGTGGTTATGGCAGACGACGCAGTGGCGGCTCTGGTAGATTTAAGATGATGTTGATCATCGGACTAGCAATGGCTGGTTTTCAGGTAGTCAAGTACCTCAGTAGCTCTCAGGTCAATCCCGTCACGGGAGAGAACCAAAGAGTTACCTGGTCTGTAGAGGAAGAAATACAATTGGGCCTAAGCAGCCGTCAACAGATGGCGGCCCAGCACGGTGGCCTGCATCCTGATCAAAATGCGCAGGATCTAGTAGATAGAATAGGGGAGAGATTGGCAGCGAGTCCGTGGGCAAAAAAATCTGGCTATCCTTATGATTTTCATCTACTGGCAGATGATAAAGTTGTCAATGCTTTTGCCCTGCCTGGGGGCCAATGTTTTATAACGGCTGCTTTATTTGGTAAGCTCGAGAATGAAGATCAATTGGCTGGCGTTATGGGTCACGAGATAGGTCACGTTATTCATAGACATGGCGCTGAGAGAACTGCCAAGGCCAATTTTATACAAGGTCTCATACAAAGTGTGATGGTGGGTGCTGGCGGTGATTATTCTATGGCTCAAGTCGCACAAGTAGTCGGGCAGTACGCCAATATGAAATATGGTAGAGATCAAGAGCTGGAGTCGGACGAGTGGGGTATACGACTGATGATGGAAGCAGGATATGACCCACTACAAATGATAGGCGTTATGGATATCTTAGAAGCTTCCTCGGGAGGAGGTGATGTCCCAGAATTCCAGAGTTCACATCCAAGTCCAGCCAATAGAAGAGAAAAAATCAGAGAAACTGTAGAGCGCTTCCAAAGGGAAGGACTCAATTAATAGTGTACCTTATGCGAGATAATCTCGTCTTAATAATGATTGACTTATAGAAAAATACATATATGAGAAATTTTATGAAATCGCGGAATCCAATGTTCAACAACGACAATTCTAAAGTCGATGTCCGGACGATAGCTCGTAGAAGAGAAGGAGGACCGATAATAGATGAATCTACTTCAATGACAGTAAGTGGTGCCGTCAATAAAACCCTTATGCTGGGTTGTATTCTTATGATTACGACAATTTTCAGTTATACCAATCCCAATCAGCTATTTGCTACAGTGGGTGCATTGGGAGGCGCAGCAGTCTTTATGTTTACTTCATTTAAGCCGCACTTGGCTCCAGTCACTGCACCCTTATACGCTTTATTGAAAGGATTGCTAGTAGGGACTGTTTCTGCAATGTATGCTTACAAGTTTGGTGGTATCATCTTCCAGGCGGCAAGTTTGACGATAGCGACACTCCTATCTATGTTGATGATCTATAAGTCAGGCTTAATTAAGGTGACCAAGAGATTTAGAATGGGAGTGACTATGGCAGTAGGTGCCATTATGATTGTCTACTTGATCAGTTGGATCGGATCTTTTGTAGGGTTTCAAGTGCCTTTTATCCATGAGAGCACACCTATAGGAATAGGCATTACAGTTGTTATCATAGGTGTAGCGGCACTCAACTTGCTTCTAGATTTTGACAATTTTGATAGAGGTGAGGCCAATGCTGCTCCTAAGTATATGGAGTGGTACTATGGCATGGGTTTATTGTTTACTCTAGTATGGCTGTATATAGAATTCCTTAGACTATTAGGAAAAATTCAGAGTGACTAATCATCACCCAGAAATAATAATGAAAAGGTGTAGCTTGAAAAAAGTTGCACCTTTTTTTTATTCATTAATTTTGTAAACCTGCTGTCGTTTGAGCTAATCCTATCTGCACTGTACTCAGATATGTTCTATATTTGTACTTACACCCACCCAATACCACCCTCCACTTTTATCCCCTTAGTACTTAGTTCATTCGACTGATTAGCGATGTCGTTTATACAATTACTAAACATTAGTACAATGGGAAACAACTTACTTAGCCTATTTATTTTTGTAGCAACTGCACTTCCAGTTGAACAGAGAAAAATAATCCTCATTCAGAATGATCTTTTCGAAATAAGCTTAGATTCGGCAGAGTTTCGAGACCAATTTTTAGCAGTAGATTATGAAGCTACTACTGGAAACATACAAATGGTCACCAAGGATGAAATGCATTCTATGCTTGTTTATCAAAACGAAGAAATTGTATTTATGCTTCCCGTTATGAGTGACAGAGTTACGCTGGGGAGTAGCCTGTTTGAGCAGGGCGGTACTTACCAATTAGGATTCAAGTTCAAAGATGCTAGCGAATTGTCTTTTGCTACTATGGTGATGAACTAAAGTAAAACTATAACCAACAATATTTTCTTAAAACACTATTTCCAAGGAAAAGGTCTGCCGATTTTGGTAGATCTTTTTTTGTGCCTACATATTTTACTTGCTCAGTATACCCTTTAGAATATTGAGAGTTATGGCATAAGTCGGTCGGACACCACCCACGCCTAAGCCTCCAGAGGCCAAGGTGCTTCCCGTCTCCAGTGGATTATCCGAAGCATAATAGGCGTATCGTAATTCTACAGTTTTGTTGATACTATTTCTTATTAGTGCTGCAGATTGGATTGCTTTCTGATAGTGTGCACCTTCCATTTCTAGTCCTGCTGCCTTCCACGATGACTTAAGGAAATATCTAAGTATATCCTTGTTCTGCAATGAAGTACCCAAGACAGTAATCATACAGCCAGAGTAGACATCCACACCTGCGTCAGCAAAGTCTTCGGCCTTTAGGCTATTCTTAAATGGGTAATTATCTGCTGTTCCTTCAAAGACGTGCGCTGTAGGGACAATGATATCTCCTTTCTTTCCCTTAAGTATACCCGCCTTGCCCATTATGTTAATCGACTTAATGTCTAAGCTCAGTTTGCCACCATCAGGTAGGTCATAAGGTTTGAGCAATTCATCCATACACTCATAGGCTTGCTCGCCAAAAGCATAATCCATAACGATGAGTACTTTGTCTTCTAGTTTGCCCTTGGTCGTCAATGACTTGAGTTCCTTGGGTAGATCAGATATTTTAAGTTGACTCAAGTCAAATATCTGCACATCGATGTTGGTCCCAGATGTGTCATCATAAACGGCCATCCCATTTTTCAAGGCATAAGCTTTGACTTTTTTGTTTTGGCTGGCACTGGTAGAGAGTTGCTCCATTACACTCTCAAAGGGCTTTTTGGTTTTGAGTGCCGCAGTGGCATAGAGAGAATTCATAATACTATGGAGATTGGCACTGACAATATGCAATTCCTTTCCTAAAAGATTAGATGTCTCAAGTTGCTGCTTGATGTTATGCGCCCATATCCCACCGAATATGTGTATCCCGAGCTTTTCTCTTAGCGTAGCAGAGAAAGTAATCTCACGATCGTTTTTGTCTTTGTACTCGTTGATACTCAACTGACCTAGCCAGTAAACGATACTGAAGAGGCTGTTGACGCCATCTGTATTATCAAACAAGGCTGCCGCCGCCGCTATCTCTTCATAAGTCCTTCCGAGTAGAGCACTCAAATGGGTATAGCCTACATCCTTATTGAATTTTTTCTTTCCCTGTATTTTTTTGATGATTTCTTCTAACAGCAGCCACCTTCTACTCTTACGTCCGTGATGGTCTAAGGCGTGGCGTCGAATCTTCTCGGCCTCTATGTACATAAACGTCAGGTGGGTCAAAACGTCATAGACATCACTACGACCCCGTGTCATCTCGATATACATATGCTCCTCATCTATGCGGTAGCAATCTCGTCGCCGCTTAGCAGGGACAATAGGGGTAAAGCCCTGAGCAGTCTCATAACCTTCTCTGCTGATGAGCTTGATATATTGACACTGCTCTATACCCTGCGGGAGTCGCTGGAATACATAATTGAGCCCATTAAGCTCAACTTTTTCGGCATCTGCTATGGAGCCATATATTTCTGGCTTGAGATCGAGCAAGGCACTTATCATCGACTCACCCGAGACACCTAGTGGTTTGTAGTAACCTCTGATAAATAGGTGGCGCATAGTGATGTGTAAGCGCTGCAAGGCTGCTGTGGATATCTGTGCTCTAGAAGGATTGATTACCGATGGGTTAGCCATAGTCTGGGATTAATACCCATATACTTCAAATATCGAACCACAGATTCTTTATATAACCTTGTTATATCTGGCATTTGAACGTTAAATAGGTCTTAATTATCTCTTTTAGAGTTACGCATAGAGCCTTTATTTTGTTACCCTATTACAAAACAGAATCAAATGCGTTTAGTCATATTAATTTCAGGGTTGCTATTATTTAGCCTTACGTCTAGTACTGCGCAGCTTAAAGGCTTACTCAAAAGTGCAAAGGAGGCCGCTGGCAGTCTTACCGATATAAAAGAGGGCAATACAGATGGACTCGATATAGCAGGTGGACTCAAGGAAGCCCTCAACAAAGGTGTAGAATCCGCTGTCACATCTCTTTCTGCTAAGGATGGCTACTTAGACAGTCCTTACAAGTTGTTACTGCCTGATGACGTTAAGAATGTCGTTAGGAAGCTAAAGGTCGTTCCAGGTTTTGGGGATGTAGAAGACAAGCTGATTAAGAAAATGAATGAGACGGCAGAGTTGGCTGCCAAGGAGGCGACACCAATTTTTGTAGATGCTATAAAATCTATAACAATTACGGATGCTAAGAGTATTTTGTTTGGTGAAGATGATGCTGCGACTAGCTACCTCTCAGCTAAGTCTCGAACCAAGCTTTATGATGCCTTTGCACCGGTCATACAGAAAGCGATGTCGACAACAGGCATTACCAAGTATTGGTCTTCTGTTGTGACCAAGTATAATAGGTTACCGCTTACAAAAGATGTCAATCCTGATCTAGAAGACCACGTTAATAATAAATCCTTAGATGGATTGTTTGGACTAATCAGTGTAAAAGAGGAAGGAATACGTAGTGATGTATCACAGAGAACCAGCCCACTGCTACAGGATGTCTTCAGTAAATTGGATTAAAGAATAAGAATTATTGCAACTGTTAAATATTGCAGGTTGAGAATGTAATAAAGAGTTTTGGAAGTAGATTGAGTAAAAGGGAAGGCGGGTCTGGTACCCGCTTTCTTTATTTTGGGCAATAAAAAAAGGCTCCCTTTAAGGAGCCTAGTACATTATCAAATCAATATGAAAAAAAAACTTTCTATCCGTCTACTATTACTAAGACAAGTAAATAAAAGAAGTACCCTAAAACTTTAACATATGAAGATGGCGGGAGCTGAGAAGTGTCGTCTATTTGCTTCTTAGGATGAAAACTTTGACTAGTATAAGGGAGCAAGTTAGAAGAATAGAATCTTCTAAAGGGTCGATAACATTAGAATTTGCAAGTGCAATTTTGATAATAAGCATAGCAATAAAGGTTTGAGAATGTTTTATGCTTACAACAATTTTGGCCAATAAATATTAAGGCATAGAGCAATTCTATAAGTGTGAGGAAACTTATTTAACGCGGTTTAACTAGCTGCGTTAAGAGCGACTTTAAGAAAGGGTAGCTGATAATAAAGAGCTTTTATTATAGTACAAATAATAACTATGAGCTACAAGACAACATAGAACAACCCACTTTCGTCCTTGCCCACTCTGGCCTCTTGGCATACCACTTCTCCATATCGGGTTGCTCTGCGTAAGGATTTTTGAGGAGTTGATAGAGTTCGTCTATGAGATTGTAGTTGCCTTTTTCTGCCGCATCTATAGCGAGCTGGGCCATATAGTTTCTAAGGACGTATTTGGGGTTGACCTTGTGCATAGCAGTTTGTCTGGTACGTTGATCTTGGTTGTCAGCGTTTAATTTTTTCAAATAAGCATCGAACCATTCTTGCCATAAAGTAGAGGCAGTATCGTCTAATTTGGATTGGTCATAGAAAGCTAGACTGATTTTATTTATTGTCACCTTGCTGGTATCACTTGGAAGGATCTTGGATAATTCTCGAAAGAATATGGTCATATCTGTTTCTACAAGTTCTAGATTTTTTTCTAGTTGATTGATGAAATCTCTGTCCACATCTTTATGCTGTACTAGTCCCAGTTTTTGGCTCATCATCTCGTAGTATTTTTTGAGATAGGTCGCTTGGAAGTTTTTCAGTATTTCCTGGAAAGGTGTGGCTTCTGGTTGTAAAAGATAAAGGGCATTGGCCAATTGATTCAGATTCCATAGAGCTATAGCGGGTTGGTGACCATATCGATATCTTTTGTTTTGTCGGTCGGTGGTATTGGGTGTCCAGCCGTGCTCATAGCCCTCTAGCCAGCCGTAGGGTCCATAGTCTATAGTCAGCCCGAGTATCGACATATTATCCGTATTCATCACCCCGTGTACAAAGCCTACCCGCTGCCAGTGCACGATCATATCGAGGGTCTTCTCACTGACCGCCTTAAGTAAGGTCGAAAACCTTGATGGGCTGTCGATATCGATTTCTGGATAAAGATATTTGATCGTATAATCGACAAGTTGTGTCAGTGTCTCTTTGTCTCCTCGGCTCGCCAGAATCTGAAAGTTGCCAAACCGGATAAACGAAGGTGCCGCTCTGCAGACGATAGCCCCAGGCTCATAGGCAGCATTGCCATCGTACATCATATCCCGCCACACCTGGTCACCCGATAGACACAGGCTAAGCGATCTTGTCGTCGGCACACCTAAGTGATACATCGCCTCGCTGCACAAATGCTCTCGGATAGAGGATCTCAAGACGGCTAGCCCATCAGCAGATCTAGAGTAGGGGGTTTCACCTGCGCCTTTGAGCTGTAGTGCCCAGCGTTGATCTTGATGCAGCACTTCCATAAGATTTATAGCTCTACCATCCCCCAACTGTCCTGCCCAGTGGCCAAACTGATGTCCACCATAACACATTGCATATGGTGTAGTGCCCTCGAGAACTTTTGCTCCACTGAAAGTAGCCTTGAAAGCCTCTGAAGAAATATCCGTTTCGCTGAGTCCCAGTTCTTTATATAACTCGGAGACGTGAATGACTTGGGGTTGGCTAGGGATTCTCGGTTTAACCAATGAGTAGCAAGCCTTAAAAACTTGTCTACGCGTATGAGCAGTAATAGGATCTGCTGGGAGTTCCTTAGAGAATGTATCGTCGATATGTAGTTGCATACAGGGTTCTGTATCAAACTAACAGTAAAATAGAGATTTGGGTTAGACGGCTTGCCCGACAGTGCCTTCTAGAAAAGGAACAAACTGAAATGCGCCGTGTGACTCGGTGCTGTATTTCTGCTCAGCTTCCTTAGTGATTTTAAGCATTGTCTTGGTATGGGAGCTGCCTTTAGGTATGACCAGTGTGCCACCAATTTTTAGTTGGTCGAGTAGAGGCTGAGGTATCATATGTGCCCCAGCGGTGACAAGTATCTTGTCAAATGGTGCAAATCTCGGAGAACCCTTGTATCCATCTCCAAACAAGGATCGTATCTGTATGTAGCCTAGGGCATTCAGTTTGCGCGCTGTCTCCACATAGAGGGCTTCGTGTCGCTCTATAGTGTAGAGTTTGTTACAGAGATGCGATAGGATAGCAGCTTGGTAGCCAGAACCTGTGCCCACTTCCAGAATTTTGTCAGTAGGCTGAGGGTCAAGGAGTTGTGTCTGGAAGGCTACCGTGTAAGGGTGGGAGATTGTCTGTCCAGAGGCGATGGGTAGTGCCTTGTTTTTATAAGCTTGCTCTTCAAAGGCTGTATCGAGAAACAGATGCCTGGGGACGTACATCAGAGCAGAAAGTACTTTCTGGTTATTGATACCTTTTGTGGCCAATAGTTCGGTCAATTTTTGCCGCATCCCTTTATGTCTATATGTATCGTTCATCTAAGGAACAATATATTACATAAAATTGTAATATGTATTGATTTGATAAGTGGCTATACTAGCGTTTAACTGTTCTCCTAGTTGATAAATATCGCTTTGTTAATTAGGAAAATCCTTGCTATTTGGGTTACTTGGGGTTACAAATGGGGTGCAAAAGTCATAGTTAGCATATTTCTTTGTGCCCATATTAATTTTCAAAATTGCGTGATCAATAAGAATTATGGGACGACATGTCGATATTAAGTTTGGAACTGATGGGTGGCGAGCCATTATTGCTCAGGAGTATACAGTTGATAATGTCAAGCGGGTAACAGAGGCCACAGCACGCTGGATGCAATCCAAGGGAATGCAGAAAGTTGTCGTGGGTTATGACTGTAGATTTGGCGGTCCTATGTTTAGCGAAACCGTAGCACAAGTCTTCTGCAACTTTGGTATAAAGGTCATTACAGATAAGAACTTTGTATCTACACCAATGGTCTCCTTAGGCGTTGTCAAGTTAGAAGCGGATATGGGAGTGGTGATTACGGCAAGTCATAATCCACCCTCTTACAATGGATTTAAGTTGAAGTCTGCTTATGGTGGTCCCACGATCCCAGCACATATAGCTGAGGTAGAAACAATAATACCAGACTCTCCTCTAGGAAAAATGCTTTCTCTGAAGGAGTATGAGAGCCAAGGCTTGATAGAATACGTCGACCTAGAGCAACTCTATCTAGATCACGTAGAGGCAAGCTTTGATCTGGAAGCGATCCGCAACAGCAACATAAGTCTAGCCTATGATGCGATGTATGGGGCAGGACAGAATGTAATTAGACGTTTGTTTCCTGAGGCACATCTGTTACACTGTGAGTATAATCCTTCTTTTCATGGTCAGGCGCCAGAGCCGATTCATAGAAATCTATCTGAGCTCTCTGAAGCCCTAAAGACCAACGATAAATTAAATCTCGGTCTAGCCAATGATGGAGATGCGGATAGGATAGGGCTCTATAATGCTCACGGAGAATTTGTCGATTCGCATCATATTCTCTTGCTGCTATTGTATTACCTCAAGGAGCATAAAGAATACGATGGTAAGGTGATTATCACCTTCTCTGTCACCAACAAAATGAAAAAGTTGGCAGAGATCTATGGTCTCGATGTAGAAGTAACTAAGATAGGCTTCAAGTATATCGCTGAGATAATGACCAAGCAAGACGTACTCGTAGGTGGCGAGGAGTCTGGTGGCCTTGCAGTCAAAGGTCATATCAACGAAAGAGATGGTATCTGGATAGGCCTAGTTATAATGGAGTTTATGGCAAAGACGGGCAAGTCTCTTGATGAGTTGATCCAAGATGTCTATGCGAAGGTTGGTTCTTTCAAGTTTGATAGAGATGATCTCCATATCAAAGAGTCTAAGAAGTGGGCCATTATGGACAAGTGTAAAAACGGAGAAATCACCAACATCGGTGGTCGCCCTGTGATCAACACAGAAAATATAGATGGTTATAAATTCTATGTTTCTGAGGACGAATGGTTGATGGTCAGACCTTCTGGTACAGAACCTGTCTTACGCGTCTATGGGCACGGGCCAGATATGGCCTCAGTGCGGAAGCTTATAGATGCTGGTCATAAGTCCTTACAAGAAGGCGTGTAAAGACAGTGTAGATGCCCAGTTCTAAGAAGGATAGGCCTAAGCTTGATATTCAAAAAGAGCCAGTCGATATAAAAATTGAAGTGGCAGGTTTTATAGGTCTTCTAGTTTTGATTGGTTTACCCCTTTATTTCTATGCGGCACTCCCTGAGACTATACCAAAGCATTACGGTCCTTCGGGTGAGCCAGACGCGTACGGAAGTAAGAACTATATATGGACACTACCCGTCGTCGGAACGCTGATGTATCTAGGCTTGTCTTGGCTTAATAAGTATCCCCACACTTTTAACTATCCGCAGAAAGTCACTGCAGAAAATGCTAGAAGGTTATACACGACTGGGGCAAGATTAACCAGGACTTTAAATACACTTGTGACTTGTGGTTTTGCTTTTATTACGTATGCCACTATCCAAACTGCTTTGGGTCATCAATTTGGCTTAGGCAGTTCTTTTACGCCGTTATTTATGATAACCATATTCGGAACGACAGGATATTTCTTGGTTAAATCTTTCGGTAAGTAGGCAAGAGTGAGTCATAGTCACAGATGACACAGATATGGAATTAGACTATGGATTATTTGTTTAACCGTCGGCTCTGCCTCTCTTGACTAGTTGTACGATGAGGCTCAGGACTTTTTTGTAATTACTGGCGAGATAGATTATGGACATAGTGATCATACTATGAGAATTTTTGTTTGAGATTTTTTGATATATCTTCTACGGTTTCTTTTATCTCCGTAACACTTTCTTCTACCGATTTGGCTATAGAGTTGATGTTGATATCTTCTCCTTTCATAGCTAGTTTATCACTGGCTGTTATGGCCTCTGGTATGATGGCCCACAAGATGATATAGGGTACTATACCTACCCCCGATAAAAACAAAAGGAACACCAAGAACCTGAGAGCCGTTACATTCTTAAACCCGATGTAGGCTGCAAATCCAGAGATCACCCCAGCGATGACCTTGTCATCAGGATTTCTAAAAAATCTTTTTTGGACCTTGTCAGCGGGCTCTTCACTAGGGTCTGCGCCAAAGTCCTCTGGCGTCCCCATAACTTTTTGGATCTCCTCGACTTTTGCGAGTGTGACTATTTGTGCACTGCCTTCAGAAAGTAGCTCTGCGATGCGGACTTCTATATCATAAATAATATCCTCAAATCCTGAGGAAGTGGAGAAGTGATTGTTGATAGTATTGAGATAGGTATCCAGTTCTTTGTATGCATCTTCATCTATGGTGAATTTTTGTCCTCCGAGATTAATATCGATTACCTTTTTCATAGGTCTTGTTTTTTGTTTTAGTGGTTAGGTTAGAGTTTGGTTGCTTTGTTGACGGCATTTTCGAGATCCTTCCATGAGCTTTTGAGCTCCTTGAGTGCTGACCTACCGTTGTCTGTAATGTGATAGTATTTTCTAGGTGGGCCAGTCTTCGACTCTTGCCAGTTGTAGTTGAGTAAGTCAGCCTTTAGTAATCTGTTGAGGAGTGGATACAAGGTGCCTTCTACAACAATCATCTTGGAGGCTTTGAGTTTGGTGATGACATCAGAAGGGTAGAGTTCCTTGCTCTCGAGTATAGAAAGGACACAGAGTTCCAGTAGTCCCTTGCGCATCTGAGCTTTTGTGTTGTCTAGATTCATAATTTTATTGCTTACAATACTATAAACGGTACTATGCATAACATAGTTCCAAATATAGCCTAATAGTCGATATTTGCAAGGGTGTAGCTCGACGAAGGCAGCAATATTTCGGATAAAAGTTCATAGACAAGAGGAGGCAACCCATAGAATCTATGATTGTATAATGGATCGAGAGGAGCCTGAGCCTAACAAAACGAGCAACGGCAAAGATTTATAATGCCTATGTTTTGCCTCGTGGACTATAATTTTTTGACCTACTTTCAGTTTGATATATATCACTGACACAAAATGAAAAGACTCGCATATTTCTTCTTCGCTGCCACCTTTCTGTTTACCGCAACACTAATCCTGAGACCTGTACCCATCGTCACAGAGTCAGAGGCACTAACGACCAGTGGTACAGTCACCTATGTATATGAAGGTGGGGTAAAAGATGTCGTTCTTAGAATCAAAGACAGTCCTCGAACGTATTATATCAATCGAGGTCTAGAAGAGGGAGTCGACATCAAAGCGCTACAAGAAAAACTAATAGGAGAAGAAGTCACGATCAAGTATCCTCAATATTGGACGCCTTTAGATTGGAATGACAAGGTCAAGCATCTCTCTAAGTTAGAGCACCGCGGCGAAGTCATATTTAATGAATAGAATCTCCCATTTAAGATGCACTCTTTTTGTTCTTATAAGCTTGATAACCAAATGATTATCAAGCAATTAGTCATTTGCCTCGCCGGCGGGCTTTCATTTTTGTCTTGAAACAAAAACGAAACAAAAAATTCAAGGC
>CALFUU010000119.1 GCA_937929835.1 uncultured Saprospiraceae bacterium
CTAGAATTCCGTTAAGAACGGGCTTGTGTTTGAGCCGGAGGCGAGTTTAAGACCGTTTAGGAATTGTAGTTTTTAGAACCGTTAAGAAATGAAATAAGCCTTGAATTTTTTGGTTCGTTTTTGTTTCAAGACAAAAATGAATGCCTGCCGGCGAGGCAAATGACTAATTGCTTGATAATCATTTGGTTAGTAAGCTTATAAGAACAAAAAGAGTGCATCCTAAATGGGAGATTCTAAAAATAAAAATGGGAGTGATAACTTAGTTGTTGTCACTCCCATTTTTTTATCCTTAGCTTGCTTATCTATTGAAGAAATATTTCAGTTCTATTCCCCAAGAAATATATCTATTGTAAATATTTATTTGTTCTAGAATAATTTCATTCTCTGTCCCACCGACCAATACAGGTTGTTGGATAGCGGCAGCTCGAGTCAATGGGTGATTGTAATGGGCATTCAGTCCCAAGTGAAAGCCCCTGTAGATTCTGAAATCAGCCCCCGCTGCAAGGCCAGCGTTGAGCAGTAATTTTTCTTCGTCGACTATTTTATTAAATGGATCTGCCAATAAAATATCTTGGGTTATTCTAAAGTCCGTACTGACTACGGCTTTCCCATAGAGTGTTATAAAATTAGATTGGTAGAAATCTTTTCTAAGGGCAACAGGAATGGTTATCAATCCTATCTTTCCTTCTCTAAATCTCTCTGGTAGTCTGTAGCGTGTCCTAAAAAAGAGCTGTGAATACCCTAAGCCTAATTCCAGCGCTAATTTTTTCTTGATATAATGACCAAAGTAGAAGTTGCCATTGGCATGGGCACTTCTTGATCCAAATAGCCTTCCAGATAAACCATCTTTTTGCCTATATCCTCTCCCGTAGTTTCCAACGCCTATGTACCACTGGCTACGCAGACCGCTATCTTCTTTCTTCAATATTTGGGTTTTCCATGGCGCCTTATTCAGACCAAATCCATAAGTGAACTGCACCTTAAAGCCAGATGCATTGGTGCTGAGATGTCCTAAGACTCTGGTCTCGTCACTCGTTCTAAAAAAGGCATAAGTCCCTTCTAGATCTTTGATGATTTCATGCATATAGGAGATGCCTATGCCTACATTGTTAAGTCTATTGGTCAAGAAGTTGTAGTTCAATCCTACCTTAATCCTTCCGCCCTCCCAAGGCCCATCTCTCCCTGACACCTCTGACCTAACGAGGTCTGTGGTACCGCTGGTTTGGTCTAAGGGTACAGCTTGCCCACTCGACCAGGTGCCCTGAGCAAAATTAAAGGGATTAAGCGCATAGTAACCCGCATAGAGGTCTATTTCTGACCTTTTATTGAGCGGTAAGAAGTAGTGTACGTTTGCAAATAACTCATACCGAAACTCACGAGCATTGAGACCGACGGTAGCGTATCGTGGCTCGGCCAAGCCATATGCCCCCTGCTCAAAGTAATTGGCTATCCTTAAGTTTTGGACTAAGCCTTGAGCGCCTACTTCGTAACCTAGATTGCGCTTATTCCTGTAGAGATATGACAGTGAGAGAAACAGCTCTTTTTGGGCAGTGGCCACTGGTGTAGCGCTGGGATCGGGTGCTTCTTCGATATGGATTTGCGTAGCCCCAGCGCCGATGCTGAGGTTTATTTGATGCTGTGGCCTGACTATTTCTGGTTCTACATCTACTAGATCTATTCTATTGTCTATGATTCTGCTTGTCGTGAATGGGTCTATCGATACGGCTTCTAGTAACGATAGTCTGGGAGCAAATGTCGTCACGGTGGACTCTGCGCTATACCCTTGGGGTAGATGGGTAGAGTTGTCTTTAGTTGTTGATGATTGGCTAGTGTTCTGGATGCTATTTGCAGAGCTGTTAACGAGTTCTGTGTCGCGTAGTGTTGTTATCGCGCTAGAAGCCGAGCTAGAAGCGGAAGGGGTTTGAGTATGATTAACGGTGTTCTCTATATGCTTTGTTGTTCTGTTGTTGACGACGGTAACGATAGTAGTGCGGGGCTCTTCTTTCTGCTCGGATAGTAGGGGAGACCCAGCACCAGTTTTTCTAGTTTGTGATGAGATGGCTGGTGTATCTTCAGCGTCTGTCTTACGGATAAGATCGTCCGTCAGTTGAGTATCAGAGGTGCTATTTCTATCTGTAGGCGTTTCGGCATTGTTGTCGATAACCTGGATTTGAGATAGGCTATCTGTGGTTGTATTATTGGTGATTGGCCAGTAGATAAGAGCAGATAGTGCAAGGAGCACAAGACCTCCGAGTAAGTATTTTTTTATCGAAAACCAGAAGGGAATCTTGCCAGACTCGTCATCTAGTTTTTCTTCCATCATCTCCCAAGCTACTGGGTCAAAGGGTAGTTCTTCAGCATCTAGTCTAGTCCTCAACTCCTTGTCGAATATATTTTTGTTATCCTTCATCTTTATGATTGCTTTAAGAGTTGTTGTAATTGAGTCCTAGCTGTTGCTAAGTACCATTTCGAGGTGCCTTCAGATATGTTGAGTTGTGCGGCTATTTCTTTATGCTTCATCCCATCAAGCACATACATAGAGAAGACGGTACGATGAGAGTCAGGCAGTTTTTGGATTTGGTCATAGATGACAGTCAGTCCAAGATTTGACAGTGCATCATTCTCTACAATTGCATCTTGTGGCTTGAGCTCTGAGTCCACATTTTTTATTTTATAATTCTTTCTGGCATAAGAGTAAGTTGTATTGAGTACGATTCTATGTATCCATCCCGATAGCTGTCCTTCTCCTCTGTAAGAGCCTATAGATTTAAATACCTGCATAAAAGCATCATTCAGTACCTCATAAGCCTCTTCTTTACTTCTGGTATATCTCAATGTGGTACCGATCATCTTACCGAAATATCGTTGGTACAGTGTCTTCTGAGCCAGACGACTTCCAGACCGCACGCCTTCGATTAGTTCCTGTTCTGATTTGCGCTTGGTATCCAAGGTGGGTTCTAGTAGTTTTAGTTTATGCTGAATGGCCAATCCCATAGTTCATTGTTCTATCTATATCGTTGCTCTTATCGATACAGGGGTTGGTCATTCTAGTAGATTTTTTTAATAATAAATCTATAAAAAATCATAAATAATTGAATGTCAACCACTTAGAACTGATTCTTTTCTCTGACTTATAATGCTCTTAAGCCTTTGGGGTAGGCAGTCTAAAGGCGTATCTACAGATCTGCTGTCAATCTCTTGACGACTTCAAATTCTGAGAAGAATACCTTGGCGATGACTCTGAGTACGGTGTAGGCAGGAATGGCTATGACCATCCCGAGTATACCTGCAATCTTAGCACCCATCAAGACGACAAGAAATATCTCTAGAGGATGTGCCTTCACACTTCTGCCAAATATCGTCGGCTGCAAAAAGAAATTATCGACCAACTGCATAACAAAAAAGACAATGAATGACTTGATAATCATCGGCAACATCACATCATAAAATCCAGAATCCAAATGAGAACTCACGACGATGAGAGCACCAAAGAGATTGCCTAATATTGGTCCGACGAAGGGAATGAGGTTAAAAATGGCAAAGCAGAAGGCCATCAGTAAGGCATTATTGATACCCAATAATTTTAGGATAAGTGAAGTGATCATCGTAATGACAAAAGCCTGCGTTATGAGTCCTACAAAGTATCTGATCAATAATCTAGAGGAGTCATCTATAGCCTTACTCGTTTTGCCTTCTTGTCCAGTGGGGACGAGCGCAGAAGCCATTTTGCTAAAAAGTCCTTTCTCTTTTAGAAAGAAAAAGGCGATAAAGAATACAGAGAGCACGGCAATGAGAATATTGCTAAAAAAGCCTAAGAACGAACCTAATATCTTAGGTATCTGAGCGGGGTTAAACTGTTCAAAAATGTTATTCCTTACGCCTGTGAGCCATTCCTCCGATTCTGCTTCGGTACGTGCATCAGTGACTGGTGTATTGTTGACATTGATGATGAGATCTATTCCTGTATCTGCAAAGGTGTCGCCTTGCCCTTTGAGTAGTGAGTCTAACCTGATGACTGTTGTCTGCAACTGCTCCTCGGGTTGGGTAGTCTTAGTGCGGAGCCTATTGTCAATTTCTGGAGCGATAAGGCCTTTCTCTTCTAACCATTGTTCTGCATCACTGATAGGTTCTTCAAGACCTGCTACTATCTTCTGATAGTCGAGTCCTGCGAGATTTTTGGCTTGATCAAGGAGAGGGGGGATAAAGAGCCTGATCATCAATAGCACAAAGAGGCCAAAAATGAGTAGCGTCAAGCCAGAGGCCATACTCGCATTGATATACTTAGAACTGCTGAGTCTCCTGTGGATAGGTGCACCGATCATAGAGACTATCCAGGCCAAAATCACATAAGTGACTATGTCAGAGAAATACATCAACAAAGCGCCCACCAATAAGATCGGTAGAGCATAGATGGTATATTTCTGCCATTGCTTCACAAGGTCTAAACTAGGATATTTCCTCCACTCTTAGGTATATCTTAGACCAAGATCCTTTCTCTATCTACGCTGGACGCAAGGCTTCTATGCCTTCTGCTGAGGTGGGGAGACCTATATCTCCGCCTAAGCGCCTACAGCCATCCTCGGTTACTAGGAAGTCGTCCTCGAGTCTTATACCTCCGAAATCCCTATGTTGATTGATCTTATCATAGTTGAGGAAATCTTTGTGGAGGCCTTCTGACGCGAACTTGTCTATCAACTCTGGAATAAGGTAGACCCCAGGCTCTATAGTCAAGCAGAACCCTGATTCTAGTTTTTTGCCCAATCTCAAATACTGCAAACCAAAGTCCGTAGAGCGATCTTCTGGCTGGCTATAACCGACGTGTATTTCGCCTAGATTTTCCATATCGTGTACATCCATACCGATCATATGGCCTAAGCCGTGCGGAAAAAATAAGGTATGCGCCCCGGCTACTACAGCTGCCCCTGTATCCCCTTTCATCCATCCGATTTCTTTCATACCATCTACGATGGCCTCCGCAGTTTTAAGGTGGATCTCTTTGTTGGTGACGCCTGGTCGTGTGTGGACGACTGCTGTCAAGTAAGCAGTATGGACGATATTATAGATGTCCTTTTGTATAGAATTAAATCTTCTGGACACAGGAAAGGTACGGGTCAGATCAGCACAATAACCAGAAGGCAATTCTATACCTGCGTCTACAAGTACCAGATCACCATCAGCTAATTGATGGTGATGATCGTGATTGTGCAAGGTCTGACCATTTTTGGTCAGGATGGGGTTATAGGCCCAAGTTGTATTATTGGTGATGGCCAGTTGCGTAGCTTGTGCCAATAACTCATACTCGAAATGACCATTTCTTGCCGTTCTGATGAGGGTAGAGTGGATCTTGTTAGACAGTCGTACGGCCTTCTCCATTTCGGCCACTTCAGCTTCTGACTTATAAGATCTCAGTTGGATGACAGCCTTGATAAGGGATAGGGAAGCTTGTAAGTCCTCTTGTCCTGTCAGTGCTCTCAGTGTGAAAGTATGCTGTGCGCGATAAGGAGGGAGATAGAGTGTCTCAGCATCTATTGCCTTGGAGAGTTGATCCATAGATCGTACTTGGTCTATGCCGGCAGCCTCAGCGATGACTGCGAGTTTTTGTCGAGGACCTGTCCATACGATGCTGTCTGTGGTCGCATCGTCACCATATAAGGTGGTCGTATCTTTGTCTATATCTATTACAAGGTGTAGCCCAGATCTCTTGATACCCGTAAAGTAGAGGAAAGTACTGTCTTGTCTATATGGATAGACATTGTCTTCGTAATTACGTCCAGAATAGGTGTTTCCTAGCAACAATATCTTACCAGTTCCAACTAATTTTTTGAGTTGGGATATTCTTTCTCCATATCCAAATTCTATCATAAGATCCTTGGTTTAATTAGGGTTAGGCGCAAAATAGTCTTTTGTATATGTTTCTTGTAGTCGCTACCTCAATAGTTTACTAACGACAATTTTTTACGGTTAAGCGACTAGTACCATTCTACAGAGTATTTTATTGAGTTCATCGATACAGGTGACGCTATCTCAATATTTATGTAGATATTTGGCACAATCAGTATTAATAAACTTAGCCTATGATCCAAGTTAATAAGGTCACTAAGACATATAACCTCAACAAGAAACAGAAAAAGGAGTTGCAGACTACGGCCAATTCTATAAATGCTGTCAATGGCATTTCTTTTGAGTGTACTCCAGGCCGAGTGTTTTCCTTACTTGGCCCCAATGGAGCTGGAAAGACGACAACCTTGAGGATGATGTCGACTATTATCAAGCCGACTTCTGGTCAGATGACGATAGCTGGGCACAATGTGGAATCAGAACCAGAACGTGTACGGTCTAAGATAGGATTCCTGACAGGATCTACTAATCTCTATGATAGGCTCAATCCCAGTGAGATAGTGGATTATTTCGGTCAGCTCCACGGAATGAGTAAGGACAAATTGGCCTCTCGCAAAGATGCTTTGTTTACCCAGTTAGGGATACACGAGTTTAGCCAGAAGCGTATCGGTCAAATGAGTACGGGGATGAAGCAGAAGGTATCGATTGCCAGATCTATGATTCACGATCCTGAGGTTGTGATCTTTGATGAGCCCACTTCTGGACTAGATGTCATTACCGCTAATAGTATCATAGAATTGATAAAAAGATGTAAAGAAGAAGGCAAGACTGTCATCTTCTCCTCCCACATTATGAGTGAAGTGGATTTACTCTGTGATGACCTCGCTATCATCGCTAAGGGTGATTTGGTCTATAGCGATAGTATGGCCAACTTCCGACAGCAATTTGCTGGAACCTCTCTCACAGAAGCTTTTATTAATATCGTTAATAGAAACGTACAACACTAAATTCCCCTAAGCTATGAATACAGTACTTACAGTTTTCAAAAAAGAAATGCTCGATACGCTGAGGGATAAGAGAACTCTCATCACAGCGATCATAATGCCTGCCTTTCTTATTCCCGTCTTGATGTGGGGAATGGGCGCCGTCACCAAGATGGTGATGGAAAAGGAGCAAAATAAGAAGCTCACCGTTGCCTTGATGAATGCTCCAGCAGAATTTGTCGCGCTTATCGATACAGCCAAGTTTACTATCAAGGAAGGCTACGATATGGCTAGGGGAAGGGATGAAATACTTTCTGATAGTCTAGATGCGATGATCGGCTTCGGAGAAAAATTTGCTAAGAAGCAGGCGGATATGGGACAGAGTAAAGTGGACTTCTGGTATAAGTCTACCAATCTCAGTGTGGAATCTAGGTTGTCTGATATCGTCGAAAAATATGAAGAGACCTTATTGGATGATCGTATTGCAGTATTAAATATTTCTGAGCGAACGATCGATCCCATACAACTAAGACAACATGATATTGCGCCGCCAAAGGAACAATTTGGTAAGACGGTAGGTGGGTTTTTACCTTATCTATTTATCATCTTTTGTTTTACAGGATGTATGTATCCTGCGCTGGATCTCATCACAGGTGAAAAAGAAAGAGGGACAATAGAGACCTTACTTACAGTCCCCGCTTCCAGATTCAAAATTCTTGGTGGAAAAGTGTTGGCCATTGCACTAGTGGGCCTGGCCGCCGCCATTATGGGTATCATAGGCTTAGTGGTCGCAGCTAGATTTTTGCCGGATATGCCAGAGGAATTGTCTGGTATGCTCGTGAGTATGGTGACACCGAAGTTTATCATAATGCTATTCATAATGCTCGTGCCTTTGTGCTTTTTCTTTGCAGGTGGGCTATGTGCACTGGTGGTTAGAGCCAAGTCGTTTAAGGAGGCGCAGAGTATCGTCTCGCCATTTATGATGGTGGTAATTATTCCTGCGGCGATGGCGATGATGCCCGGCATAGAGTTAGATTGGAAGACTGCTTTTGTACCTGTCCTCAATATTGCTTTGGCAACTAAGGAGATAGTTGCGGGTACCATCCAGATGCCGCATTATATCGCGATTGTTGTTTCATTGGTTATAGTTGCCTTGATTGCAATGGTCACCAGTTATAAGGCTTTCTCCAAGGAAGGTATGGTTATCAAATAACTAAAGGTTAAAAGCGCATACTCCGTGAGG
>CALFUU010000120.1 GCA_937929835.1 uncultured Saprospiraceae bacterium
GGTTTATAGTAACCTCGGGCGATGATGAAGTAGCACTGCCGATGATCGCAGCGGGTGGCGAAGGTGTTATCTCCGTTATCGCCAACGCTTACCCTGGTTACTTCTCTGAGATGACCCGATATATCAGAGCTGGAGAATTGGTAAAGGCTCGTGATTATAATTTCGAAATCTTCGACCTGCATAAGTGGCTCTATATTGAAGGCAATCCTGTAGGTATAAAATCAGCAATGAAGATTCTAGGTTTTTGCAATAACCACGTCCGACTTCCGCTCCATAAAATGTCCTCAGAAAATTATGATGCCTTAAAGGCTTGTATCAAAGGGATAAAGACCTATCAGGTGGCGTAAATTTACTACCTGTCTATTAGTTTAATTAGTGCAGAATTCATTAGTGCAGAGTTTATTAGTGCATAGTGCATAGTTTTATTAGTGCAGATTTTTAATTAGTGCATAGTGCATAGTTTTATTAGTGCAGAGTTTAATCCTACCATCCTCTAATCCTAAAAATCCTAATTCAGACATTTGGCGGGTAGCGGTACATCCTTTAGTAAGTCAGAAGGTAGCGCATATGAAAATTTTAGTGCATAGTTTTAACTAGTGCATAGTTTATCAGTGCAGAGTGCATAGTTTTTTTAGTGCATAGTTCATTAGTGCAGAGTTTAATCCTACCATCCTCTAATCCTAGAAATCCTAATTCAGACATTTGGCGGGTAGCGGCACTTCTTTTAGGAAGTTAGAAGGTAGCGCAGATAAAAATTTGAGTGCATATTTTTATTAGTGCAGAATCCTACCATCCTCTAATCCTAGAAATCCCAATTCAGACAGAGGCATCTACTCCCATCAATCACAATTCAGATAATTGGGCGGCGGTGCAGTCCTTCCATAAATTTCACTCTCGAACATAAGCTATCGCTCCATAGCCAGATTGGTTATCTCTCCACTAGCGCTGAAAGTAACACAGAGCACATAATCGGTACTCTGATAAAACTCATAATCCACCAACATAAATCCCTCTGCGGTACAACCTTCAGAAGGATGTAGGCTATTTCTGTTAATTGGGACTACTAATTCCCACAGGGATTTATCATCTGGGGCAATACCCAATTCTTGTTGATGAAATGAAATAAATTCTTTGACTGTGTCACCGGACTCATAATCCTGCTCTATAACAGACTTCGCATTTGCCTTAAGCATCTCTATACGATTGACGAGCGAGTTGACCTCCCCTTGGCAGAGATCAGGTGAGCCAAACAGCCAAAACTCATTGCCCTTACTATCGATATGTTCTCTAAAGCCCCATTCTGTTTCCTTCCAATCTATAGACATAGCTTGTCCACTACGGTCTGCCGTTTTACGTTGGCATCCAGGAGCACATACAATAAGGAGCAATAGGAAGATCCAAGGCCAGTTGCTTATAAGCTTTATGACATTCATTTGATAAATATAAAAAAAATCATTTACTTTGTAACTCAAAGTACTTTCTTATGGATGAATATTTGAAAGACATACAGGACATAAAGTCCTTAATGGAAAATAGAACTAGGTTCCTCTCTCTTAGTGGATCATCAGGTATCCTCGCAGGTATCTATGCGCTCATAGGAGCCTACGTCGCCAATCGGATGGCTATTACTTCACAGACCACAGCATATAGTGATATCAGAAATGGCTTTCTCTCTCCGATAGTGCTCAAGCTACTAGCTGTAGCCGCCCTCGTCCTACTCCTATCTTTAGTCACCGCTTACTTTTTTACTTCACGCAAAGCGCAGCAGAGGAACGAGTCCCTATGGAACAAAGCCTCACTCAATGCGCTGAAAGCATTCTTAGTACCACTGGTAACGGGAGGCATCTTCGGATTACTGGTGCTGGCCAAGGGCTACTTGATGTTGATCGGCCCCATCACGCTTATCTTTTATGGTATGGCACTTTATTCTGCCAGTCGATATACCTATAGAGACGTGGCCACGCTAGGTCTAATGGAGATAGGACTTGGTCTAGTGTCTATGCTATTCCCTGGGCTAGGCATCTACTTTTGGGCGATAGGTTTCGGCGTTTTGCACATAATTTATGGCGTGATCATGTACTACAAGTATGATAAAGTAGAGCAAACTTCCTTGACTAAAGCCTAAGTATGAAGAATCACTTTCAAGACTTGGATAAAGCCTTTGAATCTAAGGTGCGGCTGGCTGTGATGAGCATTCTGATGGTAGAAGATCAAGTAAGCTTTAACGAGCTGAAGTCAACTCTCAAAGTAACTGATGGGAATCTAGCCAGCCATATCAAAGCTCTCGAGAAAATCGGTTACCTGAGTGTCCTCAAGTCTTTTGTCGGGAAGAAACCGCATACAGTATACACAGCAAACAAAGTTGGCGTCAGAGCCTTCAAGAAGCATTTGGTTGCTCTAGAGCAGATCCTCAATTCGATGAAATAATTTTTTTTATTCATTCACTTTGTAATTCAAAGTACTTTCAAATAATATAAAATGGAAAATCAAATAAGCAAACTCAAAAACAACAACTCCCCTCTCCTCAAAATACTTTTTATACTCTTCATCATACTCCTATTGATGATACCCAATGTGCTCATACAAAGTCTCATCAGCGAGAGAGCCAACAGAAAAGCGCAAATAGAAAGGGAAGTCGCCAAGTCTTATGGACAAGCACAAAAAGTAATGCCGCCCCTGCTGCGCATCCCTTACACTCGCATTTATAAATCGGATAAGGACGCAGAGATTGCTTCTAAGGAAGGCATTTTTACATTTACGCCTTCTACTTCAGACCTGCTCTGCAATCTCACCACAGACACTAGAAAGCGTAGTATCTATGAAGTCGTCGTCTACGAATCTGAGATGCAAATCAAAAGTCAATTGAGTGACAGGCTCATCTCTGCTCAGACACATAAGGATTATACGTTTCATTACAATAGAGCACATCTCATTGTAGGACTCACAGATCCCAATGGTCTCTCCGACAATTCCCAACTCAAGATTAATGGACAGACACTTAACCTCCAAGGCGTATCTACTTATCGTAACGGCAATCTGCGGTATGTTAAGTCAGAAAACTTTGTCTATAAGCCAGGTCAAGAGTTGAGTGTAGTTGCAGACCTGAGCTTTAAGGGTACCAAGTCGCTCATGGTAGAGCCTGTAGGTGAGCAGATGAAAATCAAAATTGACTCCCCTTGGCAGGATCCAAGTTTTGCAGGCACACGCCTTCCCGACAACTATGATATAGCAGAAGGATTTACGAGCACTTGGATTACCAACCAATATGCCCACGACTATCCGACCAGTTGGTCAGATGATCAAAAAATAAATAAGAAAAACTTCGGATTCGGTGTCAATTTAATTCAACCAATCAATGAGTACGGTAAGAATTCTAGGACAACCAAATATGCCCTCCTCATTATTGCCTTGACCTTTGGCATCTTCTTTTTCTTTGAGATCTTACTCAAGAAAAAAGTGCACCCTATCCAGTATATTTTGATTGGGTTTGCCTTGACAGTTTTCTACCTCCTATTATTATCAATAACGGAACACTTAGGTTTCGATCTTGCCTATATCATTTCAGCTACAGCCACGATAGGTCTCATCGTCAGTTACGCCAGTCACCTCCTCAGTTCTACAAAGTCTACTGCGATACTCAGCCTTCTACTAAGCGGTTTGTTTGGATACATCTTCATCATCTTACAGATGCAGGATTTTGCATTGCTCGCGGGTGCCCTAGCACTTTTCACCGTACTGACTATTGTTATGATGCTTTCAAGAAAGATCAATTGGTATGCCCTCAATCAATCCCTTAATCCAGTCACTCAATCTAAATCGCTATGAAAAAAATAATAGCCTTAGGCATAGTGGGTTGCAGTTTTATTGCTTTGAAGTTTTGGTACACAACAGCAAGTGTAGAAGCATTGGCCTTTATACTCCTTCCTGTTACTATAATCATTGAGTGGATCACGGGCCACTCCTCTACACACCAAGTTGGGGAAGGTTACCTATTCAGCAATTTGAATATCATTATTTCAAAATCCTGCTCGGGATTCAATTTCTTTTTACTGTGCACTATGATGCTGCTCGTGCACCTCATTACCACCTCAGAGTCTACTACCCCAAAAACAAGCGTCACTATTAGCCTATTAGCGACATCCTATTTATCCACGCTACTAGCTAATTGTTCTAGAATTGTCTGCTCACTAAAAATAGAGCAACATAAGCTAGATATCCTTTCAGAAGCTCTGATGCATACAGCGATAGGGATCTTCACTTATGTCTCCTTTCTCATCGCCACTTATGTACTAGTCGATCACCTTTATTTCAAAAAATCATCCTATGCAGACACTGCTCCATCCTAAATGGATATTACTGGTCAACACGGTGCCGATACTTCTTGCACTCTTGTTTTTTGGTTATCAATTTCAGCTAATAGAATCTTTCCTTAATACCGATAGCATAAAGCTGTGGAGAGCAGTGGGCCTATATAGTATTGGCTTACTGCTGCTTACTGGCATCATTGGGTACGTCCATAAGCAACACAACAAATCACTATCCTATCTCTATGCGATACTAGTTTTACTGGCCTATATCTTCTTTCTATTTTTTCTCGATGCCTCACAGTATAAACTCATCCCGAGACAAGTCGCAAGATGGAGACTGATAGGCAATTCTAGTACTTATGTTACTACAGCACTGATGCCAACACTAGCACACGCTTTATTGATCCTAATAATCAAACTGACTCCCAACCACAAAGAATCTAGTGCTTGGCAAAATTTCTTTGGAAGTCTTTCCATTCCGCTTTTGTGGTATTTTTTCCTACAATTAGCACTACCATTTTGGCAATTTAATGCTCGTCATCTAGCACATCATAATCTGAAATATGTTATTGGATTGCCTGCCTGCGTAGCTTTCATTTTCTTTTTAGGACGCTGTTTTTACATTGCAGCAAGAAAATCTACAGAGGGCAGATACTTAGATAAGTCCCATCTACTTCTTTTGTTTACAATTATATTTCCCATTATAGGTTTGCTCCTAAGTCAACCGATATCTTGTTTTGGCGACTTTAGGAGTGGTTGGTTTTTTGGGTTAGCCACTCTAAATGGAATCCTGCTGTGCTGGGAGGCCAGCCCTCAGCCAAAGTTGCGATTGACCGTATTTGTAGGGCGCTGTGCGCTGCTCACATTCTCGTTATATTTCTTTATGGTGTTCTTGCCTTATCTACCATTTTCAGTAGCAGCCATTTTGATCTTTGGTGTGGGTATCTTAATGATAACACCTATCATCTTGATTGTACTGCACCTAAAAGCAATCAAAGAAGATATTTATTTTCTCTCTACTCACTACTCCCATAAAATGCTATATACTCTGGCCGTAGCAGCCTTTATGATTATCCCTGCTGGTGTCACTCTTAATTACGCCTGGCACAAACATAATCTACATCAAGCTCTGGATTATGTCTACCATTCAAATTACGCAGCCGCCAATACGGTAAACAGGAACCATCTCCAAAAAACAATTAAATCCATCAGAGCAAGCAAAAGGAATGCATTCTTATTTGAAAACAATAACACGCCTTTTCTATCTTCTTACTACAACTGGTTGGTACTCGACCACTTGACCATATCAACAGAAAAAATTGACAAATTAGAATCTATCTTCCTGGGCATCAATAAAGAAATAAAACCCTGGCAAAGACCACGACCCGCTTCACAACCGACTAAGGGCATAGACCTAACCAGCTACAAAGTCCATAGTCGATATGATCCAGATCAGGATGCTTATCGCAGTTGGGTAGATCTAGAATTAACCAACTATTCCCATTCTAGATTTGGTGAGTATGCTACCACACTTGATCTACCTACAGGCGCTTGGATCTGCGACTATTATCTATACGTAGGCGACAGAAAAGACTTCGGCCTCTTGACAGAGAAGCGTGCGGCTAAGTGGATCTACTCTACGATAAGAAACATCAATCGAGATCCAGGTATTCTCTATTATCTAGGGGGCAACAAAATTAGATTCAAAGTATTCCCATTTGCAAAAGATGAAGTTAGAAAGACAGGATTCGAAATTCTACATAAGGAACCCTTTGTCCTAGAGATAGATGGACAGCAGAAGCAGCTGGGCGACCCACACAAAAGGACCAGCTCCGGTTATGAAAATGATGACGTCCTCTATATAACTGCAGCACAAAAAAAGGAACTAAATTTCACAGCACGTACACCCTATTTCCATTTTATTATTGACGCAAGTCGCGATCAAAATATAGACCCGCATATCAATAACATAAAGAATCTCTGCCATCAGCACAGACTATCAACTACAAACTGCAAGGTCACTTTTGCCAATACAGACCAGACAACTTTAGGACTTGACGCAATAGATACGTGGCAGACAGCCTTAGAAACATTTGATCGAGAAGGTGGTTTCTTCTTGAATAGAGCTATCAAAAAAACTTTTTGTGATGCCTATCAAGAACATACCAGCACCTACCCTATTGTTATAGTTCTATCAGACAAAACTGATGACAAAATTGCCATTACAGACACAGAAGATTGGGACTTTGCTTATCCCGAAGGCACCACCTATTATAAGTTAGACAATGACACTTCACTATTGAGACAGTTAGGTATACGCAGAGACACTATGCTCTACACCAACCCTCTTTGTCTACTTGAAGAACAACTCGCGAGAGAATATATAATGGAAGATGGATCATACAGATACCTCGCTGACAACAATCAAGGAAGCATCTTGCTCAAAAGAGATCACCTCAAGATTACTGACGAGCAAATAGCAGAGAAGAGCTGGGCCTCTGGTCTCCTTCTGCAAGCACAGCACCAAAGCCATATACTCCACCCAGAACTTGTCCACTCGGAATGGACTAGTGTAGTCAGACAGAGCCTTAGATCACGGGTTATGACACCACTTACTTCATACATAGTACTAGAAACTGAAGCTCAGAAACATAGGCTTCTCAAAAAACAGAAAGAGATACTTGCCGGGCACAAGAGTCTTGATGCAGATAATCAAGTACGCAATATGTCAGAGCCACCATTGTGGTTGATGCTCCTATTTATATTTTCCTTTCTGGTATTTATGCAATGGAAAAAGCGATCCAATTTATTGGTATAGAAAGAAACTTATACGGTTATACGGGATCTAGTGTAACATAACAGTTACCTAGATCCTTTTTTCTATACGCCTTTTATCCTCTCCCACAATTTTCCGAAAATATCATTGACCTTATCATCGTCGGGACCACCTCGATTCTCTAACATCTCATAACTTCCGTCGGCTTGTTGCTCTACGATAAATCTGAAAATATAATCATCCTCACTACCATCACCCACAAAGGTCCCGAACCGCAGATCATTGACTTGTAATCGTCCATCTTTTCTTGTTAGCACACTATAATAGTTATTGCTAAACCATCTAAGAATGCTGATCGTCCTATCGTATTGCGATTCCGGTAAGAGATCGTGGTTTTTCTCTATCTCATTAAATCTAATAGGTGAAGTATCAAAGATGGAATACTGCCCTTGGTAGAACTTGTCATCACTTTCTATCGTCGCACTCCACAGAAGATTATTGAAAATAGTAGGGCCTGTGATCATTCTTTTGTACTCAATATTCTGCTCGGCAAGCTGCTGTTTATAAATCTTCTTTATTCTTTGTTGGTGCCATACTGTAAATAGCAGGTAGCTACAACTTAACCCTAACCCCATCCAATTCCAAAATCGACGCTGCGGCTGTGTCCTAAGATATCGTGCCGCCATAACAAGACAGAATATGAACGGTATCGTATATCCTACAGGATCTGCCACAGAAATAGACCCTATTGCCGCTCTATAATTGCTGAATGGTAAAAAGAGTTGCGTCCCATACATAGTAAAAGTATCCAAAAGAGAGTGGGTCGCAAAAGCCAAAAAAAACATCCATTGCCAAGATCTCAATGAAGCCGTCTCCTTTACAACTGGCGTGTCCCCATTCTTTCTACTTATAAAAGTATAGATGCCCCCTGCAACTACGAAGGCGACCACAGCAACAAGATTAGAGTTCCAATCATTGCCAAAGAGAAAGTAGAGGATACTTATAGGGATGCAGGATAGAAAGAGAGAGAGTACCAATTGGAGAAAATTTCTGGAATAGCGACTTTGGTAGAGTCTATAGATCAACCAGCCGAAACCTAATCCAGCCACCACAGCAAAGAAAAATGAATGAGAAATCCCTCGATGAAATGCTAGAGAATCTATCTCAGACAATAGAGGTTTGGTGATGACATCTAGATCAGGAATGGTGCCGCCTACGGCACCCCAAAACATAGCTTTATTACCAAGCTTCTTGCCCAAGACAGCCTCGCCTACAGCAGCGCCGAGTACTATCTGTGATATTGAATCCATTAATTGAGATTGACGATATTGAGATTCTTAAGCGCAAGAGAGGAAGCTGTTTGTTCTGCAGATTTCTTATTAAAATCTTCAGCAGTAGATACCTCTTTGCCATCTAGATAGACGCCGATACGAAAGCGATCTCGCTTATCCATCTTGTACTTGCTTATAAGTTTATAGGCGATAGTTCTGCCTTCTTTTTGTCCCCATTCTAGAAGCTGACTCTTATAATTGTCATCGCTGGTCTCTAGCTGGTGGATATCAAGATAACGCATCAGTATCTTGGAGATAACATAGTTTCTCGTCTTATCGTAACCATACTCTATATAGAGCGCACCGACCATCGCCTCAAAGGCATTGCCTAGCATAGAATAGCTCATCTTGCCTTGGCTGTACTTGGTGAGGATGACGTCTATACCCATTCTTTCTGCGACTTCGTTGAGGGTTTTTCTCTTAACTATTTTTGATCGCATCTTGGTGAGGAAGCCTTCAGCTTTTCCAGGGTACTTTTTGTACAGGTACTCGGCGACTATAGTGGATAAGACAGCATCACCGAGGTATTCGAGACGCTCGTTATTGTAAGACTTTATAGATTGCTTCTCCTCGGCATTGTTCATAGACTTATGGAAGAAGGCAAGCTTAAATAGCCGCATATTATCGGGCACAAACCCTAATACAGACTTTAGCTTTTTGGCGAGATCTTTCTCGCTGGAGATGTAATAATTATAGAATCGTCTTACCAATACAAGTCAAAATTATAGCACGATAATCGTACTTAAAGCTTTTTGAAAATTACCGTTGAATTATGACCTCCGAAACCAAAGGTATTGCTCAAAGCGTAATTAACCACCCTTTTCTGCGACTTATTTAGTGTAAAGTTGATTTTCTGATCGAGTTCAGGGTCTAGATTAAAATTATTTATAGTCGGTGGCACCTCTTGTTCGTTGATCGCGACGATGCAGGCAAGTGCCTCGGCCGCACCTGCAGCCCCTAGTAAGTGCCCCGTCATAGACTTGGTAGAACTGATATTGACATCATAGATATGATCTCCAAATACTCTCTTAATGGCTTTAGTCTCAGCTACATCGCCTAGTGGGGTAGATGTCCCGTGGACATTGATATAATCGATGTCGGTAGGTTGTAGTCCCGCATCAGACAAGGCCGCCTGCATCACTTCCATCGCACCGAGCCCTTCTGGGTGTGGTGCCGTCATATGGTAGGCATCTGCTGTAGCACCTGAGCCTACGACCTCTGCATAGATTTTTGCTCCTCGGGCTTTGGCTCTTTCATATTCTTCTACAATTAAGCAACCTCCTCCCTCTCCTAGTACAAATCCATCTCTATCAGCGTCAAAAGGCCTAGAAGCCACAAGTGGATCGTCATTTCTTGTAGATAAGGCTTTCATAGACGAAAATCCTCCTATCCCGGCTTTAGTCACAGAAGCCTCTGAACCACCTGTAATGACAATATCGCCTCTCCCTAATCTGATGTAATCAAATGCTGCTGATATCGCATGGCTCGCAGAGGCGCAAGCAGAAACTGTCGTATAGTTGGCTCCTCTAAATCCATATTTCATAGAGATGTGGCCTGGTGCTATATCTGCAATCAGCATGGGTATAAGAAAAGGGCTATAACGTCTAACCTTAGCTACGGTAGCTTCCTCGATCTGGCGCTCTATCGTTTCGAAACCTCCTATACCACTCCCCCAGATAACACCGGCTCTATTGAGCTGTATCTTTTCTAGATCAAGGCCACTGTCTTGCATCGCCTCTTCTGCTGCAATGAGTGCAAACTGACTGAATCTGTCGAGCCTGTTGATCTCTCTTCTGTCAAAGTGTTCTTTGGGATCATAACCTTTGACCTCACAAGCAAATCTTGTCTTGAAGTCCGTAGGATCAAAACGTGTTATGGGTCCAGCCCCACTTCTCCCAGCCAACAAGCCTTCAGCGTACGCCTTATAATTATTACCTAGCGGAGTTATGGCTCCAACACCTGTTACTACTACCCTTTTCATTTGATATATTTAAACTTTGAGTATAGAAAACTCTCTGACATAAAGATAAAAAAAGTCCACCAGCACCTTGCCAATGGACTTTTTGTATATCGTTTTAGATAGCTTAGACCTAAGCTTTGGCTTTTTCTAAGTATGAAACGGCATTCCCAACAGTAGCGATCTTTTCCGCTTCTTCATCAGGTATAGCGATATCGAATTCCTTTTCGAATTCCATAATAAGCTCAACCGTATCAAGGGAATCAGCGCCTAAATCATTAGTGAAGCTTGATGCTTCGGTGATTTCAGACTCATCAACGCCTAATTTATCAACGATGATTTGTTTAACCTTGTCTGCAATGTTTGACATAATAAGTACTTTTTGTTTTAGTGGTCGCAAAATAAGCCATTTGTAAACTTACGACAAAGCATACTTTGCAAAAAAATGATATTAAACTGTGCTAAGTAATTGAATATCAATAGTTTCTTAACTCTCGGTTTAGCAATAATAGCTACAGTATAGCTCTCTAAGTGCATTATATACTTGAAAGTTCCCTCAACCCCTATAACCTTAAGTCTATTTGAACTATCTTTAGTAATTGTATTTTATACACCAAGTACCCTCTACAAACGAAAAAAACTAGGACATTGACCAATACTATCAAGATAAACGATCAGCAGAATACCAAAATAGTCGCCACAATAGGGCCTGCAAGCTCTAGTTCAGAGAATCTGTTAAAGCTCATTGTCGCTGGTGTAGACGTATTTAGACTCAACTTCTCACACGGCACTCACGACGATCACCTCAAAGTCATCAATCGTATCGTAGCCCTCAATGAAAAATATAAAATCTCTGTTGGCATCCTCGGAGATCTGCAAGGGCCCAAGATTCGTGTCGGCAAGATAAAAGATGGTAAACTAGAGCTCCTACAAGGGGATATTCTCACTTTTGTCAACGAACCTTGCGAGGGCTCAAGAGAGAAGATATATATGAGCTATCCGTCTTTTGCTAGCGATGTCAATGTCGGAGAGAAGGTACTTGTCGATGACGGCAAGCTCGTCTTACAAGTCAAAGAAACCAACGGTCTCGATACCGTCAAGCTAGAAGTCCTCTATGGGACCAATATCGCATCTAACAAAGGGGTCAATCTTCCTGATACTAAGATTTCTCAGCCTTCCCTTACAGAAAAAGATATCGTCGACCTCAATTTTATGCTCACTCAACCTATCAATTGGATAGCCTTGAGTTTTGTCAGAAAAGCCAGCGACATTACAGAATTACAAAAAATTATTGCTGAGAAAAACCACTTTGCCAAGGTTATCGCCAAGATAGAAAAGCCGGAAGCCGTCAAAAATCTGAAGCAAATAGTCAAAGTTTCTGATGGCCTTATGGTAGCAAGAGGAGATCTCGGGGTGGAGGTCGCTATGGAAAAGCTACCCGCCATCCAGAAAGACATCATCAGGAGATGCATACAAAAGGGCAAACCAGTGATCGTAGCCACTCAGATGATGGAGAGTATGATAGATAATCCAAGTCCGTCTAGGGCTGAGATCTCAGATGTCGCCAATGCAGTCCTTGACGGTGCAGATGCCGTTATGCTCAGCGGAGAAACCAGTGTCGGTAAGCACCCTGCGCTAGTCGTAGAAGCTATGAACAAGATTATAGGCGAGGCAGAAAAGCACTATGAACTCCTCAATAAAAGGCCTAAGCCCAATAAAGACTCCAATACCTACCACTCAGATACGATCTGTATACAAGCATCTAAGATTGCTCAGGATATCGGAGCAAAAGCCATTTTGGGTATTACCGTATCAGGGTATACTGCCTTTAGGGTATCCAGTTACAGGCCCAAGACAAAGATCTACATGTTCTCCTCCGTAAGGCCTATGCTCGGGACCATGAACTTGATCTGGGGAGTAAGAGCCTTCCATTACGACAAATTCTCAAGTACAGATGAGACTATCGAGGATCTGATAAAGATCCTAGAAGACAGAAATCTCCTTGAAAAGGGAGATGTGGTCATCAATACGGCCTCTATGCCGCTAAAGAAGCGCTTTAGAACCAATACATTAAAGATTACAATAGTCGAATAGCATAACTTTGCTGCTCACTCAGTCGTTATAAGACTGCAGATATATCTTTAAAATGAAATACTTACTGTCACTGGGATTGGCCCTTTGCTCTTTTATGATACTTATAGGTCAGCCTGGAATCTACTCGGAATCCGATATGGAATTCCAAGATATGTTTTTCGAAGCGCAACTCGCCAAATATAAAGGCGATACGGATGGGCAAATAGAAGCGCTCAATAAGGTACTAAAGAGAGATAAAGATAGCCACGCTGCTTATTATGAACTCTCCAAAACCTATAAGGCCATAGCCAATTATGAGCTTGCAGAGAAATATGCCAAGAAAGCCAACTCCTTGTCCAACGGTAACGAGTGGTATCTCCTTAATCTCGCCGATATTCTAGAACTAAGAAACGAATACGGTCAAGCCATAACAGTTTATCAAAATCTCCAAAAGTTAAGTCCACAGAACCCCGTCATCTACCACAGACTAGCACTACTACAACTCAAGTCAGGTAAAGGTCAGGCCGCCGCTCAGACACTAGAGGCCCTCCAGCAAAAAGATGGTGTAGACGAAGAAACGTCTCGAAGAATATTTGACATCTATCGAGATAATGGCAACCAAAAGAAAGCAGTCGAGACACTTAAGAATCTAATTGCTGCAATTCCTGATAGTCCTAGATTGATGAACAATCTAGCCAGCTACTATATGGAGACTGGTCAAGAAAAGGAAGCTCAAAAGATCTATGACCAGATACTCAAGCTAGACCCCAAAGACCCCAACGCCAGTATGGCCGTCGCCAAACGCAATATAGGTGATAGTACCAAAGACGCCAATCTCAGTGCACTAATGCCGCTTATAGAAAATGTAGATCTACCCCTAGACAATAAGATTAAGGAATTGATGCCTTACTTATCTACAATGAAAAAAACTGGGCAGACAACAGATGACTTAGAGGCGATAAGCTCAAAACTTGTCTCCCTCTATCCTAACGAAGCGAAAGCACATGCGCTAAAGGGAGATATACTTTTCTACCAAGGTAAATACACAGACTCAGAGAGCAGCTTCAAAAAAGCAATACAACTCGATGATCGCAACTATGCGCTCTGGTCACAATACATGCAATGCCTCTGGGAGTTAGAAGAAATTGGTGAACTAGAAACCGTCTCGGAAGAAGCCATAGATCTCTATCCAAATAAAGTGACGGCCTTTCTATTCCATGCCATATCTCTAAAGAAATCTGATCCACAAGCTGCTCAAGATTTTACTACAGAAGCCCAATTTATAGCGGGTAATAACAAGAGCCTTACCGACAGAGTAGCGATAGTCCGTCATTGGATAACTGGCCATAAAACATCTCAAGAGGAACTATCGTCTCTAGATTATCAGTCATTTGGCGAGTCCTTATACTTAGAGTTGGCCGGCGATCTGTATGCGAGCATAGACAAAAAGAATGCACAAAAACTGTGGAAACAAGCGATACAACTAGGCGCTAATCCAGATAGACTCTATAAGAAGATTGAACTCCAATAGAAGTATCGGCATACTGCTTATTGCATTTGTATTTCTAATTGGCTGTAAGGCCAAGAAGACGCTGCAGTTATCAGAATACCCAGGGTTATCTGAAAAACAGATTGTCGCTCTGTTTGATCAGCAACCCAACTTCGATTTCTTTTCAGCAAAGGCCAAAATAAAAATAACCACAGACCAGTCTTCAGATAAAGCTACACTCTATATAAGAGCACAGCCAGACAGTATCTTCTGGTTGGCAGGGAAGCGCCTCAGTGTGGAGGGAGGCCGCCTGCAAATCAATGATACCACAGCTACCTTTATCAATCGTCTTGACAGAACATACCAGATCATACCACTTGATACATTCCAAGAGAGCTATGGTATAGTAGGCAATCTATCCTATATACAAGACTTGTTTTTTGGTATTATCCCAGCAGTCAACAAAGAAGCTTACTGGCAAGTAGAGCGAGACAGCCTACACTGGACTATCAAGACGATGGCACAGAATGTATTGCATAGCTTTCACTTAGACCCTTATACCGGCGAGCTGATAGGCGGAAAATTCTTCTCCAAGCAAGGCTATGATGGACAATGGACTTACTCAGATCATCGAGAGATTGGAGAAAACTACAAACTGCCCTATTATCGAAAATATGAATTAAATATCTCTGACGAAAGCTATCTTAGTGTCGAATTACAATTTTCAGAAATCACGCTTGACGAACCCAAAAGAATCAAGTTTGATATTCCAAGTCAATACACCCGTGCACGTTAAACTATGATCCGAACTGTACTCCCACTTCTACTCTTGCTCATCCACATAAATTCTACAGCCCAAGATAGAGCCTCCATAGAAGCTTCTAGACTAGAAATTCTAAATAAAATAGAGAAAACTGAAATATCTCTAACGCGTATAAGCAAGACCAAACAGAGTTTACTTAAGGAAATCAGTCAGATAGAATCCGGAGGTATGACAACTCGTCTAGAACAATCTAATGCAGACCTTGATGACAATACACAGCGACTCGAGGCTCTCAACAATGAAGCAAGCACCATTCAAGAAACTTACATAGAAGAAGAAGTTTCCGAATCATCCTATACAGATTTTTCTGAAATAATGAGGCTACAAGAACAACTACTACAGAAAAAGGTGCGCGCTGAGCAATTATATAAAGAAGGATACAAAGAAACAGATAAGCTGGCAGACGCAATGATCAACGATAGACATCTGATCCAACTCACCTCACATATCAATGAAAGACAAAATTCTGAAATTGCAATGGCAATAAATCCAGCAATACCAAGTCCGCAAATTGAAATACTAGAAGAAGAAGAAGAAGAAGAAGAAGAAGAATTGATCTATGAGTCGTTATCCACTAGCTCAGTGTTACCGAGTACTGATCGCACATCTGAGGAGATATTTCAAGAAATATCCGTACTTACAGATGAAGAAAGTAAAATAAGACTTGAAAAAAATATCTTAGAAAATGAGCTAAACAACCTCAATCAAGTCTATGACGCTGTGCTGCGGCAATCTTCTAATTTTGGTTCAGCTTCTAACTCTAATAGTGTAGGTACTAGAGGCATCACTAAAAATAAAGGCTTTTTGCCATGGCCGGTAAACGGCGCTATCATATCACAACGCTTTGGCCCTCAAAATGATTCTGGCACCATAACACATCAAGGCATCTCTATAAAATCGAGTAATCCCTCAGTAACATCTATATATGATGGCATAGTGGAAAGCATCGAAACTAAAAAGGGGAAGAAGACAATTACCATTCGACACGACGACAGGACTACCTCTCTTTATAGGCAACTCAGTACAGTATTGGTCAATGAAGGAGAAAGCATATTTAAGAATCAACAGCTGGGGACCTTTAATAAAGAGATGCAATTTGAGCTTTGGCAAAACAACTCACCTCAAAATCCCTTACATTGGTTACAAAACAACTAAGCATATATGAGCGATAGCTGGCAAGTAGGTAAAGCTAAAACCAAAGGACTCAAGAAAAAGACTGAGCGGGCTGTGCTCGTAGGCCTGATAACAGGAAGGACAACAGAAACACAAGCCAAAGAATATCTAGACGAATTAGAATTCCTAGCGATGACAGCAGGAGCAAAAACAATCAAGATATTCACCCAGAAGCTAGACCATAGAAACATCAGAACCTTTGTCGGTAAGGGTAAACTAGAGGAGATCAAGGACTATGTCGAAGCCAACGAGATTGACTTAGTCATTTTTGATGATGACTTGACTGGCAAGCAGACCAGTATCTTAGAAGAAGAGCTGAAGAGAAAAATCATCGACCGATCTTCTCTGATCTTAGACATCTTTGCTAGTAGAGCACAGACTGCTCAGGCCAAGACGCAGGTAGAGCTGGCTCAGATGCAATACTTACTACCAAGACTACGTGGATTATGGACTCACTTAGAGAGACAACGAGGTGGTATCGGAATGAGAGGACCTGGAGAGATGGAGATCGAAACAGATAGACGGATCATCAATGATAAAATCTCGCAACTCAAAAAACGTCTTGAAAAAATAGATCAACAAAACAGGACACAACGAAAAAATAGAGGGCAGCTAATACGCGTAGCACTTGTAGGATATACCAACGTTGGCAAATCAACACTGATGAATATCTTGGCTAAATCAGAGGTGTTTGCCGAGAACAAATTGTTTGCAACACTAGATACTACTGTCAGAAAAGTTGTCTTTGATACTATGCCTTTTCTCTTGTCAGATACCGTAGGATTTATAAGAAAGCTACCACACCACCTCGTAGAAAGCTTCAAGTCCACTCTTGACGAGGTACGTGAGAGTGACTTATTGGTGCACGTCGTAGATATGGCCCATCCGCAGTATGAAGACCATATCAATACGGTAACAGAGACCTTAGCGGATCTCAATTGCCAAGATAAACCGACTCTGATCGTATTTAACAAGCTCGATTTGTATAGAGAAAGGTACTTCGATGAGCTCCTCGACCAAGAGACTAAAGACGAAATATTGTCGGAAACAAAACAAAGACTCAAGAATACGTATCAACACGAGAACCTATTTGTCTCAGCCAAGTTAAAAGAGAACATTCCGCAATTTAGATCCAAACTAGAATCTATGATTAAGGAATTATATGAAGTACGCTATCCGTATCAAGCTAAAACCTGGTAATTATGAGTAACAAGAAAAAAGTAAAATTTAAAGATCTTATCGGCAGTAGCCAGCCTGTACTAGTAGACTTCTATGCCACTTGGTGCGGACCCTGCAAAGCCCTCTCACCTGTCATAAAAGAAGTAAAGGCTGAACTCGGTGACTCTATGAAAGTACTGAAGGTAGATATAGATAAAAACAAGTCTGTAGCCCACAAGTATAAAATACAAAGTGTTCCGACCCTAGCCATCTTTCAAAGGGGAAAAATGATCTGGCGCGAATCTGGAATGAAAACCAAGTCCCAGTTGGTTAAAATTGCAAGACAGCATTTGGAGAATTAATTTTAGTTCCTACCGTCGAGGGTTTTACTGATACATCTATCGTTCGCTACTGTTCGTCGAGGTTTGATTTCGCTTAAAAAATGTGGAAAATCTGCGAGCATACTTTAATCGAAGTCCAAGACCTCGACTATTTATGACTTTATTTCTGATGAATCGGTTCGTAACTTTCAATGGTCTGTTTTGGACCTTTCATCCTACTATTCGTCAAGGTTTGTAATCTCTATGCGCATCCCGTTATCATCAATCTCTCTTCCATTCCGACCGCAACGCAGTGGAGTGGAGGAATCTTCTTCTAGTGAACAACAAATATTTATAGCATACTTATACAACATCGCAGATCTCGATTGTTATCAAAACAATAACACTCT
>CALFUU010000121.1 GCA_937929835.1 uncultured Saprospiraceae bacterium
CAACTGAATCTATCAAATGGGTATTTGTCGGTGGCGCATGGAATGACAATACTTTTCCCTTTCACTACCCTAGTCATCATAACAGAATAGATCACAACCTATTTCAGAACAAGAGGACACCTGGACATTATATAACCATAGGATGGCACCTTTGATAATGCGGGTTCAGAAGAGATCTACTATCAGTCACAATATGAATTATCTATCCCCCAACAAAAAAAGGCCCTCGCTATCACGAAGGCCTTTACTATATATAATAGATTCTAAATAATGATCTCTAGTATCTGTAGTACTCTGGCTTATAAGGCCCCTCTTGCTTCACGCCGATGTACTCCGCTTGCTTAGTCGTCAGCTCTTCTAGCTCCACACCAATCTTGCTGAGGTGTAGTCTAGCAACTTTTTCGTCTAAGTGCTTAGGCAACATATAAACTTTATTCTCGTACTGATCAGTATTGTTCCATAACTCTAACTGAGCCAATACCTGATTTGTAAATGAGTTAGACATAACGAATGATGGGTGACCAGTCGCACAACCCAAGTTCACTAATCTTCCCTCTGCGAGCACAATAACATCTTTGCCATCGATAGTATACATATCTACCTGAGGCTTGATCTCTACTTTGCTATCACCGTGATTATCGTTCAACCAAGCCATATTGATTTCATTATCAAAGTGCCCGATGTTACAGACGATAGCTTTGTCCTTAAGTGCTTTGAAGTGCTCAGCGTCTACGATGTTGTAGTTACCTGTCGCTGTGACAACTATATCCGCTTCCTTGATTGCATCAGCCATTTTCTTGACCTCAAATCCATCCATAGCGGCTTGTAATGCACAGATAGGATCGATCTCCGTTACGATAACGCGTACACCTGCACTTGCAAGTGAGGCTACTGATCCTTTACCTACATCTCCATATCCTGCTACAACAGCAACCTTACCGGCCATCATTACATCTGTCGCTCTTCTGATCGCATCTACACACGACTCCTTACAACCATACTTGTTGTCAAACTTAGACTTGGTTACTGAGTCATTGATGTTGATCGCTGGCATCGGTAGTGTGCCATTCTTTTCTCTTTCGTGTAATCTGTGTACACCTGTCGTCGTCTCCTCAGAGAGACCTTTGATAGCTGGAACTAATTCTGGAAATTTGTCCAGAACCATATTGGTCAAGTCACCGCCATCATCAAGGATCATGTTCAATGGCTTACCATCTTTGAAGTTAGATAGTGTCTGCTCTATGCACCACTCGAACTCCTCTTCGTTCATTCCTTTCCATGCGAAAACTGGAATACCCGCTGCTGCAATTGCTGCTGCTGCGTGATCCTGTGTAGAGAAAATGTTACAAGAACTCCACGTTACATCTGCACCTAGATCCTTCAATGTCTCTATCAATACGGCTGTCTGAATCGTCATATGTAGACAACCTGCAATATTAGCACCTGCAAGAGGTTTCTTACCTGCAAATTCTTTTCTAAGAGACATAAGACCTGGCATCTCTGCCTCCGCAAGGGTGATTTCTTTTCTACCCCAGTCAGCTAGACTGATGTCTTTTACTTTGTAGTTTACTTTAGTATTTGTTTCTACCATTCCTTAATCTTTTTTTGTGATTGGATTAAAAATATACCACAAAAGTAAAGCACATCGCCAAGTCAAAAGTTGTCCTATGGCAAGAAAAGGAATGTAGTATTAAGCAAAGTCTTGATTCAGGATTCCCTTAGTTAACGAGCCGTAATCTCACGCCTGATACTTACCCTCATACAAGAATGAAGACAAAAGCAGCCTTACCCAAATAGATCATAATAAATATGGATTTCCAATACTCATACGCGAAGAAAACAGGAGAAATAGGACATTTACCCCTTATTTGTTACAAGATATTTATGAAATTGCCCCTTATCTGTTACAAAATATGTCATACTTAACCCCTTAATTGTTACAAAAGAGCTAATTTAAAACCATGTTTAGAAGAAAGGCACTTACAGAACTTACAGAGTGGAAAGCAAAATCTGTCAAAAAACCTATGATAATAAGGGGTTCAAGACAGGTGGGTAAGTCAACATTGGTATCTGAACTAGGCAAACAATATGAGCTGTACATCTATCTTAACCTAGAAAAAGATAGCGACGCTGCTTTTTTCAGGGATAGTGATGAGGTCAAGACTATTCTAGAAAAGATTTTACTTGCGAAGAATCTGCAATTAGTACCCAAGCGCACCTTACTATTTATCGATGAAATTCAAGAAGTACCAAAAGCTATAAGTCTACTCAGATATTTCTATGAGGAGCTACAAGATGTAGATGTCATAGCGGCTGGCTCACTCTTGGAATTTGCCCTAGGAGAATTACAATCTTTTCCTGTAGGCAGAGTAGAGCAACTGAGTTTATACCCTATGGATTTTGAAGAGTTCCTAGAGGCGTTAGAGGAAAATGTAGCCTTAGAGTATTATCAGCAAATGCCTATTCCTGATCTGGCACACGATGCGTTGCTACACCTCTATCATGCGTATATGCTGGTAGGTGGGATGCCTGAAGTTGTCAAAGTCTATATAGAAAACGATAGGAAGATAAATGCTCTGCAAGCTGTGTACAGTTCTATCTGGGATAGCTATGTGGCTGACATAGAAAAATACAGTAACAACAATACCGAACGTAGAGTGTTGAGGCACATTCTCTCCACGGCGCCATCTGTTCGCGATAGGATTACCTTCTATGGATTTGGCAACTCTTCATACAAGTCTAGAGAAGTGGGCGAAGCTTTTAGAAAACTACATCAAGCAGGACTGATACGACTGATCTACCCAAGCTCTGACACACAACTGCCTCTAACGCTAAACTATAGACGTAAGCCAAAGCTACAATTCTTGGATACTGGACTGCTTAATTATGCTGCAAATATTCAAGCATTACTGATAGACATAAAAGATATGAACAGTCTATACAAGGGCTATCTCACTAATCATATGATGTTCCAAGAATTGATTGCAAGATCCACTCGTCTCAATTATTTGCCAGCCTTCTGGACCAGAGAAAATGCCAACGCTAATGCGGAAGTGGACATACTGATTTCAGATGGACAAGAAGTATTCCCCGTGGAAGTAAAATCTGGTGCCAAGGGCAGACTAAGGTCACTATATGAATACATAGATCGGTCAGAGCAAACAATAGCATTCCGAGTACAGGCCAATCGTCTAGCGATAGAGAATGTCACAACTCTAAACGGCAAGTCATTTCAGTTGGTCAATGTGCCTTACTATTCCATTGGACATATCAGAGAGTTGATACAATGGATAAAAGAACAATAAGTGCTGCAATAGAGCCTCACCTCAGATTCCTCTTGATCCGACTCAGCGATGTAGGCGTCACCCCTATATAAGAAGCGAGATACTTCTGAGGAACTCTCTGCAGATAATTATTCTGATTGATCAAATTGAGATAGCGATCCTCCGCAGAATCTTTTTGGAGGGCAGTAAATCTTTGTAGCAGGTTCAAGATGACATCTTCCCAAAAGCAACGGACCACGCTTTCCATTTCTGGAAACTGCCCATAGAGGCCCAATAATTCTGACTTGTCTAAGGAAAGATATTCGCTATCCTCGATAGCTTCGATAAAGTATTCTGTAGGCTTACCACTCAAGAAACTGGATAGCTCTATAGCCGAATTATCCTCGAACGAAAACCAAACTGTAATCTCTACACCATCAGAAATGTAATAGAGTCTTAGGCATCCTTTTGTAACAAAATATATCTGCTTACAGATCTGACCATACGACAAGAGTTGATCCCCCTTTTTTATCTTATTAGGCTTCAATTTATTGTTGAGCATATCCACCCCCTCCTTGGAGATCTCACCATACTGCTCAAAGAAATTTCGCGATGCCATGATAGATACCTGAAATTAGCGAATGTCCTAAGCGTCTATGTTGGCATAGACAGCATTCTCCTCTATAAAGGCTCTTCTAGGCGGCACTTCCTCTCCCATCAACATGGAGAATACATTATCCGCTTCGAGTCCATCCATAATACTGACTTGCTTCAGGATTCTTGTTTCTGGATTCATAGTGGTCTCCCAGAGCTGTGTATCGTTCATCTCACCTAGACCCTTGTATCTCTGTATCTTGACGGAATTGTCTTCTTCTTTTCCGTTAGAGAATTTATCTACCAGTGCTTTACGTTCCTCCTCATCCCAAGCGTACTCAGCCTTCTTGCCTTTCTTGACTTGGTAAAGTGGTGGCGCTGCGATATAGACAAAGCCTTGCTCTATCAACTCCCGCATATATCTAAAGAAAAAGGTCATAATCAACGTGGCGATGTGACTACCATCTACATCGGCATCACACATAATGACGACCTTGTGGTATCTCAGTCTGCTGGTATTGAGCACTCGCTCCCCATCCTTATCTTCTATACTCACACCGAGAGCGGTAAACATATTTTTGATCTCCTCATTCTCATAGATCCTGTGTTCCATTGCTTTCTCTACATTGAGGATCTTACCTCTAAGTGGGAGTATCGCTTGGAAATGTCTATCTCGACCTTGCTTGGCCGTACCACCGGCCGAGTCTCCCTCTACAAGAAATATCTCTGAGATAGATGGATCCTTAGATGAGCAATCGGAGAGCTTTCCTGGTAGCCCCGTACCTGTGAGTACATTCTTTCTTTGGACATTTTCTCTGGCCTTTCTAGCAGCTGCACGGGCTTGCGCAGCAACAATCACCTTATTGATGATGATCTTAGCTTTCTTAGGATTCTCCTCTAGATAAACCTTGATCGCCTCACCTACCGCACGGGATACGATACCCGTTACTTCTGAGTTACCAAGTTCTCCTTTGGTCTGTCCCTTAAACTGTGGCTCAGGCACCTTAACAGAAACGATAGAGGTCAGTCCTTCTCGGAAATCCTCACCTGTAATCTTGATATTTTTCAGCTTAGAGAATAAGTTGTTGTCTTCTCCATACTTAGAGAAGACTCTGTTGACTGCTCTTCTAAATCCAGAAACGTGGGTACCCCCTTCTGTCGTCCTAATGTTATTGACAAATGAGTGGACATTCTCCGAGTAGCTGTTGTTGTATTGCATCGCTACTTCTACCTCTACATTGTCTTCCTTTCCTGTGACATAGATAGGATCTTCTATGATCGCTGTACGAGCCTTATCGATGTACTTGACAAATTCTCTGAGTCCTCCCTCAGAGAAGAAGGTTTCTTTTTTAGGCTTACCTTCTTTACCCTCGACAGCCTCACGCTTATCTTCTAGCTCTATGGTCAGACCTTTATTGAGGAACGCCATTTCTCTAAATCTGATCGCTAGGATTTCATACTTATATTCTAGCGTATCGAAAATATCGGCATCAGGCGTATAGGTGATTATCGTACCTGTTACGTCTGTCGTTCCGACTTCTTTGACCTCTGTCGTCGGTATACCTATAGAGTATTCTTGAGTGTAGATCTTACCTTCTCTATGGACTTCCGCTTTGAGGTGTGTGGACAGTGCATTGACACAAGAAACCCCTACCCCGTGCAGACCACCAGACACCTTATAAGTGTCCTTATCAAACTTACCACCAGCATGCAATACTGTCATCACAACTTCTAGTGCAGATTTTTGCAGCTTCTCATGCATCCCCACTGGGATACCCCTACCGTCATCTTTGACCTGTATAGAGTTATCTGGAAGGATGGTTACTGATATCTTGCTGCAGTGTCCCGCCAGATGCTCATCTATAGAGTTATCGACGACCTCCCATACGAGGTGATGGAGGCCTTTAGAGTCCGTCGTACCGATGTACATTCCAGGTCTCTTTCTTACCGCTTCCAGACCCTCGAGAGCCTGGATATTATTGGCGCCGTAGTTGCTTTTCTTCTTATTTTCTTCGCTCATAATCTCTTTGTGTCTTAACTGCTTAAAGATACGCAAATCCCAGCCCATTTAGTGCTCCAATAGCGACCTAATTGCCTCAGAATGAATGACTTTTGAAGGTTCTAAAAGACAAATATTTGATGGTAAAGTGCAGCAGTTAGCAAATTATGCTACGAGAATCTATCTATAGTGCGATAGTTGGCTATTGACAGAGAAAAAGGCGGGTATAATTTGGTCTTGAATCTGGTCTACAGGTCGGCTAGAAATCTGTTAAATGTGTTAGTAAGTAATCTTAACCAGGCTTAAGGTGTAGTTGTTTTCGCTCGGTATGAGCAATTCGTTAGAACTAACTTGCACGGCATCTCGGAATCTCAGTTTCATATCGAGCTGGCTTGTGCTCAGCAGACTGTTTCTCTTGATCCATCCACCTGGGTCCATAATATATTCGCTGACAGTATTACTTCTCTTGATCTCGTCGTTATAGACGAGACGGAGACGAGATGGTGTCTTCATAATAAAGTAGGAAGAGAATACAGCATCATCGTCCTGAGAGAACTGCTTTTTATAGAGGACTTTGGTCCAGTCGATAGTCTGATCCGCCGAAAAGCTTGTGATGACAATATCTTCATTATAATAGTCTACCCACCCCCGTCGGGCATTGGGTCCCAAATTTGAGTTCCTAGCTATATTAGAACCATAGGAACTCCGTCTAGAAAACTCCTTATACAGCTCCATTAAAATCAATAATCCTCCATCCTGACGCTTCAGTACATCTTTGATCCAGAAGTTCTGAAATATCTTGGACTTCTTTCTCTTAGACCTACCAACCTCCTGCACCAGCGCTGGCGAAAATTCTACAAAAGAGGGTCTAAAAGCTTTGCCTAGATTGTAAGTAGCTTCATTTACTATATAATGGCCTAGCGGTTCACGGCCCCGCTTTTCTGAGTAAGTCCCGCAAATAATCAACTTGTTATGCAGATTATCAAAATCGGTTATCATATCTCTACGGAAATATTCTCCAAAGTCAATTATACCATACCCCGCTACCAAAGTCAAAAAATCAAATGTGGCGACATTAAGTAGGTTTTCATCAGATCCATCAAAACGTTTGTTGAACATAAAAAACAACTCTCCTCGGTTGCTCAGCTCCATACGGTACTGCTGGGTTCTTAACTGGAACTCTTCTATTAATAACTCACGCCGAGCGACCACCTCTCCGATATCATTATCAAATAAAGTACAATCCATCACGCCTTCCCGATTCATAGAATACAACAATAGCTTGGATTGATCCTCAGACAGCTCAAACTCATACGGCTTATAAGCGGTATTTCTTTTCTTCTTCAGCAATAAGGCACTATCTCTGAGGACACCTTTACTATCATAACGACGCATACGCAGGTGAATGCTATCTTCTTCGATATAACTGTAGACTATCTGGAACAGCGAATCCAAATTCTGAGACTGGATAACGGTAGACCGCTTCTGCTCTAGCACCAACTCTGCCTCACTTGTCTGCTCTAGATATTCGTTAAAGACATTGATCTGCTTAGAAAAACCTTTATCCCGATAGACGATGTACCTGTCCTCTACCTTGCCTAGTAGCTCGTAGGATATATAATTCCGAATACTGAGCTCTGGAGAGAGACTTACCTCCTGAGCAGATAGTACTGTCAGACTGAGGCCAAACAACAAAACAAGAGCCAGGTTGAAAATATGTGGTGGTAGCTTAATCACAGCTTTAAAAATACACATACTTTTATCAGCATAAAACAAAGCAGATGTCTTCTCAGCAACTTATAGAATGTGTACCCAACTTTAGCGAAGGTGTCGATATGGACATCATCAAGCAAATTACAGATGCCATAGAATCTGTCCCGCAGGTCAAACTACTAGATGTAGACCCAGGGAAAGCCACCAATAGGACTGTTGTGACTTTTGTAGGACCACCACAACCTGTGATAGAAGCCGCCTACTTGGCCATAAAGACAGCTAGCCAGCTGATCGATATGTCACAGCACAAAGGAGAGCATCCGCGTATGGGCGCCACTGATGTCTGCCCACTGATCCCGATCGCCAATATCACAATGGAAGAGACGGTCAAGTATGCCCATCAACTCGGTAGGAGAGTGGGTGAAGAGCTCCATATTCCTATCTACTTCTATGAGTCCGCAGCCAAGACACCACAACGACAAAACCTCGCTGTCATTCGGTCTGGAGAGTACGAAGGATTTGCCAAAAAAATCAAACAACCAGAATGGGCTCCTGACCACGGACCATCAGAACTCAATATCAAAGCAGGCGCTACTGTTATCGGAGCGAGGGATTTTCTAGTCGCCTACAATATCAACCTCAATACCACCTCTGTAAGACGGGCCAACTCTATAGCCTTTGACATCAGAGAAAATGGTCGTGTCAAGAGAGAAGGAAATCCGATCTCTGGTAAAATTGTAAGGGATGCTGAGGGCAATGCCGAACGAGTCCCCGGTCTACTCAAATCTGTAAAAGCCATCGGCTGGTATATAGAAGAATATGGCGTCGCACAGATTTCTATGAATCTAACAGACATCAATGTGACCTCTCTACATGAGGCCTTTGATACGACAGAATCTTGCGCTATCAAAAGAGGCCTACGTGTAACGGGGTCAGAACTTGTAGGATTGGTTCCCAAGAAAGTCTTGCTCGATGCGGGCAAATATTTTCTCAAAAAACAACAAAGGTCTGTCGGTATCTCTGAGTCTGAGATCATCAAAATAGCTGTGAAGTCTTTAGGTCTAGACGAACTGGCACCCTTTGACGCTAGAAAAAAAGTCATAGAATACCTACTAGAAGATGCGGCGGCCAGCCCGCTCATCCAGATGGACCTGCGACAGTTTGCCAATGAGACAGCTTCAGAAAGTCCAGCCCCTGGAGGTGGCAGTATAGCGGCCTATGTGGGTGCACTTGGTGCCTCTCTCGGTACTATGGTAGCCAATCTCTCAGCGCATAAGCGTGGCTGGGATGATAGATGGGAGGAGTTTTCAACAGTAGCAGAAGAGGGTCAACACCTCAAGGACAGATTGCTCGACCTCGTCGATAAAGACACGGAAGCATTTAACGGTATAATGACCGCCATCAGAATGCCTAAAGGCAGTGACGATGAGAAAGCCTTAAGAAAAGCAGCCCTCATCACTGCCACTAAAAATGCTATCGACATACCGCACCAAGTGATGCAGACCTCCTTTGATTGTTATGAGTTTTTAAATCAGATGGCAGAAAAAGGTAATCCAGCTTCTGTATCAGATGCAGGTGTAGGTGCTCTCTGTGTCCACGCAGCCATACACGGTGCCTATCTCAATGTGCTCATCAACTGTGCGGACTTCAGCGAGAAGGACTATGTCGATATGATGATCTCTAAGTCTAAGGCCCTCCTGACTCAATCCGAGGCCAAGCAAAAGGCCATCTTAGCCACTGTGGAAAAGGTGATTACGAGCTAGAGGGGGATGACTTTAGCGGAATTTCACGAAAAACTCACGCCAGAACAGCTGGAATTATCGCTCTATATAGATAAGCTCTTCCTCGACATCGCAGGTGTCTCTCGTAAGATCAGGTATAGAGTGCCCTTTTATGACTATAACAAGTGGATTTGCTATCTCAACCCACAGTCGCATAATCACTTCGAACTATGTTTTCTGGACGGAAAAGCCCTCTCTAAGACGCATCCAGAGCTCCAGATCAAGGGACGAAAAATGGTGGCTGGGCTCCTTTTAGATGCCAAAAGTGACCTAGATATACCCCTAATCCTCTCCATTTTCGATACGGCAAGGCTACAACAAGAGCCCTAGAAACCTACAGTATAGCTAGGTTTTGGGCTTTCTAAGACCTATAATCTTCAAGCTTTAAGACTTGTCTTATCGTAGTTGGGTTATAATCTAACTATAATTGTAGTCGTTTATAGCTGAATACAAACCGAGATAAAGATTATTGTGAAGGAAAAGGAACTACCTGTGGTGAATAATATCACAGAACTCATCGCGAAGACTCCTTTAGTGAGATTAAATCACCTTAGTGAAGAATTAGGTGCCAATATCTACGCTAAAGTCGAAGGATTCAATCCTGGCAACTCTGCCAAAGATCGATCTGCCTCTTATATGATCGGCCAAGCAGAAAAGAAAGGCCTCATACAACCCGGCTCTACAATTATAGAAGCCACTTCTGGTAATATGGGCTTTAGTATTGCTATGATTTGCGCTATAAAGGGCTACAAGTGTATCCTAACTGTAAAAAACACAGCTTCCAAAGAGAAATTGGCTATGCTTAAGGCCTTGGGCGCTAGAGTGATCCTCTGCCCTATCGTCGATAGCCAAAATCCAGAATCCTACTACAAGCGAGCAGAAAAGCTGGCTGTAGACATCCCTGACTCTTACTATCTCAATCAGAATTATAATACTGACAATGCCTCTGCGCATTATACTTCTACAGGTCCAGAAATCTGGCAGCAAACAGAAGGTAAAATCACACACTATGTCTGTTGTGGTGGAACTTGCGGCACCCTAGTAGGTGCTGGTCGCTTTATGAAAGAACAAAATCCTGAGGTCAACATCATCGGTGTAGACTCTTACGGCTCTGTCCTTAAGAAATTCCACGACGAAGAGATTTTTGACAAAGACGAAATATACTCTAAGAAAGTAGAAGGCCTCGGAAAGGATATCATCCCAGCCAACTACGATAGAGCGATCATAGACAGCTTCGTCAAGGTTACCGACAAAGACAGCGCACTACAAGCTAGAGAAGTCTGTCGCAATGAAGGCCTCTTTATCGGATACTCGAGTGGTAGTGCTTGCCAAGCTGTCAGACAGATAGCAGATACACTGAAGCCTACCGATACGGTTGTCCTCTTATTTTCTGATCACGGATCCCGTTACCTCTCTAAAATCTACAATGATGAGTGGATGGCTGAGCAAGGATACATCAGAGAAAGGAGATTGGCCGCTATCTAGGGAGAAATTTATTTTCCAAGTTTTGTTTTTAATCTGACGGTACTCTTAGGTCGTGGTGAGTTCCTTATGCTATAGGTGTGTAAAGATTATTTTCAAGAGACTTTGGTACTCGCCATTTGTATTACCTCCATCCTTGTTGAGAAGATAAGGGGCATTAAATGCAAATCCTACTTAGCATATTGAAGGTCCGTTGATTTGGTTATGAACGAGATATCCCCATCTTAAAGTTACTGGATCAAACTAGAGAACTAGATTCCTCTACTCCGCTTTGCTGCGGTAGGAATAGAAGGACAGATAACTACACCTTCCTTGGCCTCTTAAAGATCGGTACGGTACTGCACGGCTCCCCATACATCAGACTCTTAGCGACGGGCTTAAGCTTAGAGGTGATGGCGGCATAGGCACTCGGGGGTACGGGTTTGTTGCTGCAGCCCTTGATGATGAGGCGTTGGTCTTCGTACTCGGAGGGGTCGACTTGAGCGATGACTTGGCTATAGTGCAACTTGAGATAATCTTGTTGGGTGCCTTGATAACATTCTGCTGCAATCCCAGAGAGATAACTGCTGATCAGCATATATGCCCACACAGGAATGATGGCATCATTACTGACATAGACCAAAACAATTTTGTCTTGGTACTGGCTCCAGTCTGTTTCCTTAAGCGCAGTTCTGAAATCTTTTTCCTTAAGAATCAGCTCCTTAAACAAAAAAGGCTTGAGATCTATATCCACCATTTCCTTTTCGGGAAAGTGATCTTCTAGATTGAATACAACTAGTCCACTGTTGGCAACTCTATTAACTAGGGGCTTGATCGGGTCTTCCATAGTGTAGACTTTATTGTAGGTTAGAAAAACTTCTTTGTGCTAGCTCCGTGCTATTCTTCTTCATCTCTTTTGTCAGGCACCTGCGTCGGTGGTTCCATCTCTATGTCGGCTACGGCATCTTCATTGAGATCCATAACCTCCGGAATATTAGAACCCTCAACTTCGACAATTGGTTCAGTGACAACAGGTTCCGCAGGCTCTGCTTCTTCGTCTGTGCGGAGACCGATTTCATTCTCTGGCAACTCGAATTCCTTAATTTTTGGTAAGTCATCCAAGGTCTGCAAGCCAAAGGTATCCATAAACTTCTCCGTAGTACTGTACAATAGGGGTCTACCTGGCCCTTCTGCTCTGCCCTTGATCTGAATAAGGTCCTTATCGAGTAGCTTCTGGACGCTATAATCACAGTTGACCCCTCTGATCGCTTCCATCCCTGACTTGGTGACAGGTTGCTTGTAAGAGATGATAGCCAGGGTCTCGAGCGCGGCCTTGGAGAGTTTCTTCTTAGATTCTAACTTGAGATGTTGGGCGACTAGTGGATAATAAGTCCCCTTGGTCATAAACTGATAACCACCAGATAAACCCAGTATTTCGAAAGGATACTTGGGATCATTATATTTTTCATTGAGCTCATCTAAGGCCTGTTGGACCTCTTTCTCTTTGAATTTCGTCTCAAAATGGGCTTCTAGGGCACCTTTGATGTCCTTGATGGTGATCGCTTTGGTAGAGGCAAAAATGAGGCTCTCTATATATAGTTGTAGGTTATCCAAGATTGAGACTTTTAGAGTATTAAGGTCGGCAAATTTAGGACTTTTTAGTACTTGGCAACCCTCAAGATTAGCTCTTATTAGAGGAAATATTTGCCTAGTTACGGCTCATTAATTGTCGCATCAAAATACCTGATGAATCAGATCTTAGACTGTGAAGAGGTCGAGCTACTCGCAGGGTATCAGCCATTTAGACTCTTAAATAGGTAAAAAGCCAAGTTGAGCATCACCAATAGCGCGATAAGTGGAATCCAAAATTGATGACCAAATATCTTTTCTCCCTCTATGTTTGCGGCTGGTGGTGTTTGAGGTGTCACCACATATGAGAAAGCTTCTCCTTCTGCCTTAAGTTCTAGTTCTAGCAACTGCTGCTCTATCAAGAAGCTGTAGACTTTGGGCTCTGACTGATCAAAGGCAATTTGGATGATTTCTCCATTGACAAAGATGATCAAGTGGCGAGAATCTTCCCCATGATACATCTGTATCATATAAGGCTGTCCTGTCAAGGAGTAATATGTCCAATCGCGTTGCGCCAGAGAATCTTAGGTTTTGGTATAGAAGGCTACCTTCTAAAGATACTATAACGGGTATCCCTTGCCCTAAATTACTTGTAGAATCGTCATTTCCTTAACAGTCAGGCACTACTATTTAGCCTAAGCTTCCTTAATTTTAGTGGATATGGTAGCAATTAATAGTGAAAGATGACACCAGACACAAAAGCAGAGCTCAAGGCCAAGATAGAAGCCCTCATCATCAAGTATGAAGAGGATATCAAAGAAACGGAAAAGATGACCCAACCCGTCAAACCAGAAAACTCACTCGGGCGAATCTCTAGAATGGATGCTATCAACAACAAAAGCGTAATGGAAGCGTCGCTGCGCAACAAGATCTCTAAGCGCAATAAACTCAAAGTGGCCCTGACCAAAATCGACAACCCAGACTTCGGCTTATGTACCAACTGTAAGAAGTTGATCAACCCTAAACGATTGATGTTTATGCCTGAGAGCAGCAAGTGTATCAATTGTGCTCGCTAGTCAACGATAGTGGCTACGTAAACTAAATAGTGAAGACTGCTATATTTTCTTGGCGAGCTTGATAGGAATAGAGACGCATTTCTTTTCCATATAGTCCATCATCTCCATCAGCAGAGCTTTGCCATTGGGGTCGAGGAGATCGATTCTATCACGGTACACATCATTGAGGGCCCGTGCTTTGGCAGCTTTGACCTCTACAGGAACAGCTGACATAGCCTGCTCTATCTTCCGTTCTTGTACCAAATTTCTAAAGGCTCTAATGTTATCGGTAATTATAGGTCGTGCTTTTTCTACCTCTTGTTTTCTAAATTCTAAGTTGGCTTCCGATAACTTCTTGAGGCTCTCGATATCGATGTAGTGCACCTTGTTGTTATCCACCACTTGCTGGGACACATTGCGTGGTACGGCTAGATCGATAATCACTTTCTCCCTGTCATCGCCCTTAAGCATCTCTGTGTAGAGCGCTTGATCTATAATCACTTTGTTGGCGGAGGTACAGATGAATATGATGTCAAAATCTCCGTCCAAATCCTTAAGATCCTGAATATGGAATGACTCAGCGCCCACAGATTGCGCTAGGGCTTGTGCATTGTGCAGGCTCCGATTGTAAATCCTGATATCAGAATATTGGTACTTTTTGAGGAATTTGGCCACAAGTGCATTGGTCTCTCCCCCACCGACCAGCACTACTTTAGAATTGGTCTGGTGCTGCCGCTTCATCAGAGCTTGCATCGCTAAGGAGACAACTGATAGAGGCTTTTCGCCAATTTTGGTATTGTTGTAGACCTGCTTGGCCGTCTTGACAGTCGCCTTTTCGAGCAATCTGAGCTTATCGCCCACGTGGCCTAGTTGCTTGCAGCTTTCGTAGGCTTGTCTGTATTGTCTAAATATCTCTCGCTCACCGACCACTAGAGAATCCATAGAAGAGGCCAGCTCAAAGACGTGCTTTATCGCATCTTCAGCTTCTAGAAGAATAGCAAACTTATCTATAGTCTCTAAGGCCTCGGCTCCAAAATCTGGGTTGGCCACTTTAAAGAAGGATTTTAAGAAATCTGCCTCTAGGTCTTGACCTCCATAAATGATGTAACTCACTCTATTACAGGTCTCTAGGTAGTGTAACTCCTCGAATCCGAAGGCATCTTTGAGGCGCTGAATACCATCTGCAACCCGCGTATCTCCCGCACCGTGTAAATAGAAATGTCCTATTTCTTGGACATTGAGGTTATGGTGGGTGACTGTTACAACTCGATATGGCTCTAGCAAATACATCGGCATGAAGGTAAAAAGCTTGGCCTATGTGTATGTCATATGTATGTAATTTACAGAGACTGGACAGGTGGTCTATAAGGTGTAACTTTTGGTCTAATAAGCAGCCATTAGGAGACATACGGAGCTATTGATTATCTTGGAGGTTTTCTAGCCGATTGGCCAGATAATCACACAAAACCAGACTTGTGCTTAGTCTATTTAGGAGAAACTTATTCATCAATTTGATTTTCCTAGCCTTGCTGGCCATCGTGCTCTTGGCTTACCACCTGATTATGCCCAGCGAGGTCACTATATTGGCTACCAACTCTATATTTGGCGATATCTTTAATCTGCGCGAGGGATCTACGATTCTAAAGGTTGGCCTCACACTTGTACTCCTCTTGATCCAAGCCTTTCTTGTCAATGATATCGTCATCAAACACAAGCTGAGCAGGGCCCTGAGTACCATACCAGCAGCCGTCTTTTTGCTATTCTGTGCTTGGGTACTGAGCCAGCAGATCTATCATCCGATACTCATCGCCAACACCTTCTTTATACTTTCACTCAATAGCTTATTTAAGGTCTACAAGAAGTTCCAGCCTATTATCAACATCTTTAATAGTGGTTTTTGGTTGGCACTTTCTACTTGTTTCTATACGCCGTATCTCTTGTTTCTAATTGTTCTCTTATTAGGGCTGCTGAGCCTCCGCAATATCAATCTCAGGGAAACACTACAAATGCTGATAGGTCTCTTGACACCATTCTTTCTGATGGGTACGCTATTTTTCTATTTTGATATGATGGATAGCTTTTCTCCATTTACTCAAAATATTGTCAGCATACCTCAAGTCAGTTTTGAAAATCCAATGACTCTCGCCAAGCCTATAATTTTGCTCCTGCTCGTCTTGCTATCAATTTTCTTTAATTCAGAAATAAAAAAGAAGAAGAAATTTGATGCGATCAAAAAAATAGAATTGGCGTATTGGACTTTTCTGATTGCACTGTTGGCTGTTTTTTTCGGTGACCCTATCCACGAGATGCACCTCCTGATGGCTTCTGTTCCCATAGGCATCTGCTATGGACTTGTCTTAGAATCATCTAGCAACAAGATCCTTAAGGAATTTATGTTTCTACTAGCTGTCGGTGGGTATACTTTATTTCTATTAGGTGTCGTCGGCTAATCAGACGCCTAGAGCAGTGAGCCGAATAGGGAAAGAATAAGCATCAACACAGCGAGGTCCTAAGTACCTAGATAAGCTATATGAAAGGTAGAAGTCTTAGCGATTAGTATCATCTTAGCTATTCGGTCATTAGTACCATAATCCTTACTTTTGAGCCCCCACAAAACCAATAACTTACACATTAAGACTTATACAAATACGACTATGTACAGATCACATAATTGCGGAGAACTGAGAATGGACAACCAAGGGCAAGAAGTAACCCTTTCTGGCTGGGTCCAAAAGACTAGAAATCTAGGAGGACTGACCTTTGTAGATCTAAGGGATAGATATGGCATCACCCAACTGGTCTTCAATATGGATGACAATGAAGCACTAACGGAGCAAGCTAGAAAACTGGGAAGAGAATTTGTCATCAAGGCCGTCGGCACCGTCAATGAGCGAGCGAGCAAGAACCCTGACAGGCCTACTGGTGATATAGAAATTATCGTCACCGCACTAGACGTCCTCAATGCTGCCAAGACGCCTCCATTCACCATAGAAGAAGAGACCGATGGTGGAGAGGATCTCCGTATGAAGTACAGATACCTGGACCTGAGAAGAGGCCCATTACAGAGAAACTTATTTTTCCGCTCTAAGCTGGCCGTAGAAACGAGAAAGTATCTCGCCGACGAAGGTTTTATAGAAGTAGAGACGCCTAATCTTATCAAGAGTACACCTGAAGGTGCCAGAGACTTTGTCGTGCCCAGCCGTATGAATCCTGGAGAGTTCTACGCTCTTCCACAATCCCCACAGACCTTTAAGCAGATCTTGATGGTGGGTGGATTTGACAAATATTTTCAGATCGTCAAGTGCTTTAGAGACGAAGACCTAAGAGCAGATAGACAACCAGAGTTTACACAGATAGATTGTGAGATGTCCTTTGTGACTAGAGATGAAATTCTAGACACATTTGAGGGCCTGACAAAAAATCTCTTTAAGGTAATGCTCAACAAAGAGCTTCCGGACTTTCCTAAAATGTCTTATGATGATGCGATGGAGCGGTATGGCAGTGACAAGCCTGATGTACGCTTTGGTATGGAATTCAAGGAAATTACTGAGCTGACTAGAGGGAAAGATTTTCCTGTTTTTGACAATGCGGAATATGTGGTCGCCATCAGTGCACCAGGTATAGCGGGCAGCTATTCTAATAAAGACATCAAGCAACTCACCGAGTGGCTACAGCGACCACAGATAGGTTGCAAAGGGCTCGTCTATGTGAAGTGGAATGAAGATGATACACTAAAGTCTAGTGTCGGAAAATTCTATTCTGATGACGACATCAAAAAGTGGCTAGACGCTGCAGGTGCACAGAAAGGAGATATTCTTTTTGTCCTCTGTGGTGAAAAAGAAAAGACACAAAAGCAAATGAACGAGTTGCGTCTAGAGATGGGCACAAGACTCGGGCTGAGAGATCCAGAAGTATTTAAGCCTCTATGGGTTGTAGACTTTCCTCTCCTAGAGTGGGATGAGGAGACAGAAAGATTCCACGCGATGCACCACCCGTTTACCTCACCTAAGGTAGATGAGATCGCCGATATGATGAATGGCGACCACGATGCGATGAAACGTCTCAAGGCGGATGCTTACGATCTTGTCATCAACGGTGTAGAGATAGGCGGTGGATCTATCAGAATACATGATAGAGACTTACAATCTAAAAACTTCAAGCTACTTGGGTTTACGCCTGAAGAAGCGGAGGCACAGTTTGGTTTCTTACTGGGTGCCTTTGAGTTTGGTGCGCCACCACACGGCGGCATAGCATTTGGGTTTGATAGGCTAAATGCGGTGATGAATGGGCAGAATTCTATTCGCGACTTTATTGCCTTCCCTAAAAATACGAG
>CALFUU010000122.1 GCA_937929835.1 uncultured Saprospiraceae bacterium
TAATCGTCACCTTTACACCTTACAACGACCTTTTTTATTCCGATCGCAGCGGAGCAGAGGAATCTTTTTCTATTATGTCACTTGTGTTTATAGTGAAGCCTTATCTATCTAACATTAATGTCGACAAAGATCGGCAGCGACCACTCATTCTATAATAAATACCTAGTCACCCCCCTTACGCCACCTCTTCACCTCTCTTTACAATCTCTATCACCACCGACTTGCTCGTCGGCGTATGACTCTTATCTGCACGACTCTTAATCGGCACAAGCACATTGGCCTCAGGAAAATAAGTGCAGACACAACCTTGAGGTATGTTGTAGCCTACGACGATAAATTTTGGCGCAACTCTCTCTACACCACCATAGCGATTGTATAGGTCTACGAGAGCACCTTCTTTTAGGTTGGCCAGTTGCATATCTTTTTTGTTCATCATAATAACCCTGCGCTCATTAAGGATGCCACGGTATCTGTCGTCTAGGCCATATATGGTCGTATTGAACTGATCGTGACTGCGCACTGTCATCATCAGATACTCGTGGGATTGGAGTGGTATAGGCGTCGTCTCTGATACGGTGAAGTGTGCTTTTCCAGTTTTGGTTTTGTAGTTGTTGTCTCTAGCCCCATTGGGGAGGTAGAAGCCGCCTTTTTCTCTGACTCGCTTATTATAATTATCAAAGCCAGGTATACAGCGCTCTATATCTGTCCTGATGTTGTCATAATTTTCTGAGTAGCTATCCCAAGGAATGGGCGACTCGGAAAGTGTGGCCTTGGCGAGTCGGATCACTATCTCTGGTTCGCTCAGCAGCTGATCTGATATTGGTGTCAGCTGCCCACGTGAACTGTGCACGACTCCCATAGAATTCTCTACACTGACAAACTGAGGTGTCCCCTTGACCATATCTATATCCGTCCGAGCGAGACAGGGGAGAATAATGGCCTCCTGTCCTGTGACGAGATGACTCCGATTCAGTTTTGTTGATACCTGTACTGTCAGCGCACATTTTCTAAGAGCCTCAGCTGTATACATTGTATCAGGTGTCGCCGACAAGAAGTTGCCACCCATCGCAAAGAAGACTTTACCTGCACCAGAATGCATCGCTTCTATTGCCTCTACAACATTGTAGCCGTGTGCAGTTGGTGGATCAAATTGGTATCGAGTCTGGAGAGCATCCAGCAGACGCTGCGGTGGCCTTTCGTGTATACCCATCGTCCGATCACCTTGTACATTGCTGTGGCCTCTGACTGGACATGTGCCAGCACCCGGCTTCCCTATACTGCCTTTAAGGAGGAGTAAGTTGACGACTTCTTTGATCGTGTTGACTGAGTTTTTATGTTGGGTCAAGCCCATCGCCCAGCAAGCAATTATTTTTTTTGATGGTGCTAGGATGTGGACTGCGGCTTTGATTTGATCTAGAGTGAGTCCAGCTTCTTGCGCTAGTGTATTGAGATCTTTTTTCTTGAGATGTTCTAAGTAGTCTTCTACTCCTTGTGTTTTATTGTCGATAAAAGATTGATCTATGACCTGTCCAGGATTCTTGGTCTCTTCTTCTAGCAATAATTTGGTTAGGGCTTGGAGTAAAGCCATATCTCCATTAATCTTGACTTGCAAGTAGAGATCGGTGAGGGTAGTTTTGGCTCCTAGTAGTGCTGTTACCTTTTGTGGATGGCTGAAGCTGACGAGTCCTGACTCTACGATGGGATTGACACTGATGATTTTAGCGCCATTTTTTTTTGCTTTTTCTAGAGCAGTGAGCATCCGCGGATGGTTGGTCCCTGGATTTTGACCGAGGATAAGAATGACTTCTGCCTCATAGAAGTCTTCGAGTTTGACAGAGCCTTTGCCGATACCGAGAGTTTCTCCGAGAGCGACACCGCTACTTTCGTGACACATATTGCTACAGTCGGGAAGGTTGTTGGTCCCATAGGCTCTGACAAATAATTGGTAGAGGAATGCGGCTTCATTGCTTGTCCGTCCTGAAGTGTAGAAGATGGCTTCATTAGGGTCATCGAGTGACTTGAGCTGTTGCCCTATCTTGTCGAAGGCCTTGTCCCAGCTTATGGCTTCATAGTTTTGAGATCCTGCTCTCAGTATGAGGGGCTCCGCAATCCGACCTTTCTTGCCCAATGCGTAGTCAGAGAGTTCTGCGAGTTCTTGTACGCTGTGTTGCTGAAAGAATTTTGCTGTCAGTTTCTTGGATGTCGCTTCCTCAGCGACGGCTTTTGCTCCATTCTCACAGTACTCTCCTAATCGGCTCCGCTCATCATCGGGATCTGGCCAAGCGCAGCCAGGACAATCTATACCATCATGCTGATTGAGCTTATTGAGGACTTTCATCCCTTTAGTCAGAGGCATCTCACTGAGGATATGCTGGAGACTAGACTTGACAGCGGGTAAGCCAGCAGCTACTTCTTTGGGCGCGGTAGTTTTGAGACCTGTCAGTTTTTCTGAAGTTTTGGCAGAGGGTTGTATATCTTTTGGCATAGGGACAAGTTAGAAAATTTTGTGTCAAGTGGGTAGTCTTACAATGCTAATCGATGCTCGCCATTATAACAGTTGAATCCTTCTGCTTTAAGAAAACCTATCAGCGTGATATCGTAGGCTTCTGCAGTATCTATAGCCAGAGTGGATGGAGCGCCTATTGCGGCAATCATAGGAATTCTTGCTACTGCTGCTTTATGGACCAACTCAAAACTTATCCGACCGCTGAGGACGAGGATGGATTGATCGAGACGCTGGTCAGTAGTGAGCATATAACCGACGAGCTTATCTACCGCATTATGACGGCCCACATCTTCTGAGATATGAATCAATGTGCCATCTAGTGCAAAAAGTCCTGCTGCATGGATACCACCAGTTTGCTCAAATATTTGCTGAGCTTCTCTGAGAGCGATCGGTAGGTTCAATAAAGTATTCAAGGGTAGTCTAAAGGCTGGTCCTTCTATAGGCTGTACAATGGTCTGTATGGCCTCTATGCTCGCTTTGCCACAGACACCGCAACTACTAGAGGTATAGAAATGTCTATTGAGTTGGGTGAGGATAGCCTCGCTCCTATGATTCAGGACGATATGTATCTTATTTTCCTGAGTTGAAATTCCTTCAACTTCATCCATCTTGTTGATTATACCTTCATTGTATAGAAAGCCTAGAGCTAGAACCGTATCAGCACCAGGAGTACGCATAGTTATGGAGATGCTTTTGTCAAATATTTTTGGTTGTATCCGTGGGAGGCTGATAGAGATCTCCAGAGGTGCCTCTGTCGTAATGGCATCCAACATTTTTTGTTGTTGTCTTCCTTTGACTTTGAGTATCGGAACTTTGGATGTGGGTTTGTGGTCCATTTGTTATCGCTAAGATAGAACTTGATGGAGATAGTGACAACTTACTTACATTTCTAGGTGCTAAATGTGACCGTGTAGGAATCTTGTAGTCTATAACTGCTTTTGTGTAGAGGGGGTGCTGGAGTGGCGTAGGGAAGTTTATCTGTCTTATAAGCAAAACCAACAACTATGAGAACGCTTATCTTCCTCACTCTAATCTTAGCTTTATCAACTGCTAACCTTTTTGCGACAACCAATCCTGAGGTACTATTATCTTCAGAAAAAGTACTCATCGAAGTTGCAGTAGGAGAGTTGGCGATCTTTACCCAAGCCGAATACAACGCTGAGACAGAAGTCCTCTCATTTGCTACCAGAGAAAACATTTCAATTGTTCAAATCTTCAACTCAGAAGGGGAGTTAGAATTCTCTCTACCTGTAATGAGCAACAATGTAAAGATAAACAGGAATCTGTTCGAGGAAGGATTGTCGACGATGGGATTTATTCTTGAAGGCCAAAGCCAACTACATACTACTCAGGTAACAGTCCGGTAGTACAAATATCATTATCTATAAAGGTGTTAGAGTCTCCATTGATTGGAGACTTTTTTTGTTAGAAACAATAGTCAGTCACATAGAACCAAATAACTTGATACCTATTTCCATTTCTTACCCTTTCAAAATTTAATATTCTAACCGAATCGCCTACTTAAGTAGCACTGAAGGATTAAATCTACAAGAGTGAAATTTAAGACTTCGGCGTCTTTTATTTTATGTTATAAGGACTAGAGAGCATCCTAAATGGAGATTTGAAAAGTCTATTTTTGGGGCTTAGTCTTATCTCTAAATCTTGCCTTTTTGGGACCTCTATCTTTTTTCTTCTTCTCCTTGCCTTTAGCGTCTTTGTCTTTTTTCTTGAAGCGACCCTTCTCAAATCTCTCTTTGGTGTCTTTGTCCTTGTCCTTATCCTTATCTCTGTCTTTTTTGTATCCGCCTTTGTGTCGGCTAGACTTTGAGCCACTGCGCCTGTCTCTACTTCGACCACCTCGATTCCTACCTCTATCGCGACCACGACCTCTGCCACCACCTCGGTAGCCATCGTCTTCATCAGGACTGTTGTCGTTAAGGTCCTTGGTTGCTCCTAGGTTAAGAGACTCTATTTCTCGTGTGAGCAACTTAGCGATAAGCTCTTCTTTGGATAAAAGGCCAAATAATAAAATGGCTTCCTCTAAGAGCTCAGGACTGATTTTACCTTTGGTTTTAATGTCTAGAACCGTCATCACCCAGTTTCTAGTTCGTATCTCTGCTATGGCCTCTACATCTGGAATCTGTACGGCCTCAAAGTTGATACCCAGGCTGCGCTCTAGTCTGCTGATCCTGTATTTCTCTTTCTTACCCACAAAGGCAATAGAGGTGCCTTCCTTACCTGCTCTCGCAGTCCGCCCACTCCTGTGTGTATAATAGGCATTGTCATCAGGAAGAGTGTAGTGGAATACGTGGGTCAAGTCATTGACATCTATCCCTCTCGCAGCAACATCGGTTGCGATGAGGACTTGGAGATCGTGCTTCTTAAAGCGCTTCATCACTCTATCTCTTTGTGCTTGCGATAGGTCACCGTGTAAGGCATCTGCTTTATAGTTCTTTTTCATAAGGTGCTCGGCGAGCTCCTGAGTGTCTCTCTTGGTCCGACAAAAGACCACACCACGCATATTGCCGTGCAAGTCTATAAATCGTGTGAGTGCCTCTTTTTTATCTCTGCCTTTGACAGTGACATAGAGGTGTTCTATGTTTTTATTGACTTCGTTTTTCGCATCGACTTTTATTTCAATGGGATCGTCCATATACTTCTTGACGATGTTCTTGATAAAGCCTGGCATCGTGGCACTAAACAACCACGTCAATTTATCCTCTGGCGTATAAGCCAAGATTTCGTCTAGCTCATCTTTGAAGCCCATATTAAGCATCTCATCTGCCTCATCCAGAATCAAAAAGGATAGGGAGGTCAAGTCAACGGCCTTTCTCTTAATCAAGTCTATCAATCTACCGGGGGTAGCGATAATGACGTGCTGGGTTTTCTTAAGGGCCTTGATCTGGTTAAAGATGGCTGCTCCACCATAGACGGGTAGGACGCTGATGCGCTCTTGATGCTTAGAGAAGAGTGCCAGCTGCTCTGCTATCTGCTTACCCAGTTCCCGCGTAGGCGCTAGGATAAGCCCTTGTGTCTTCTTGAAGTCTGGATCGAGTCGGTCTAGGAGCGGTAAGCCAAAGGCTGCAGTCTTTCCAGTACCTGTCTGAGCGATACCTATAAGGTCTTTATCTTCTTGGAGAAGGCGCGGGATAGCGTCTTCTTGGATATTGGTAGGGGTCTCAAAACCCAGTTCGTCGAGTGCTTTCAGAATCTCATCTGAGAGTCCTAGATCTTTGAATGTAGACAAAGGCAAGTAAGTTTATAAGTCATCGAAGAGGGCGCAAAGGTAGGCTTTATTACCACACCTACCAGTTTTACTCGCTGAGGGGGCGGAATTCTTGCAGCTTGGCAAGTTTATTGCACTTTCGACTATGTTCATTTATCTGTTCATCAACCAACCACCCTGATGAAAAATCTATCTGTCCTTTGCAAGAGGGAAGGGAGAAATATGCTTGTTTCTCTCAAAGGCGCTCTTGTATCTCTAGCCGCTTTGGATCTCAAGGCGACCATTAATGACCAAGTCTCACCTGACGACAAACTGGTCATAGATCTCAGACAAGTTACCGATGTCGATACCACTGGGCTGAATACCTTGTATCAGACGCGTATTCGATGTGATATCAAAAATGCAGATATGATTCTCAAATTGACGAATTGCCATCCCCTCAAAGAGTTGATGTCACTTATGATGTCAGAGTCTCATTTTGAAATAGAGCACTGCTGATCAGTAGTCTCACGACGAAACGATTCCATTAGTTATATAGGCTAGAGATTGTCTAGTTGCAAGTTATAAGGCACCAACCAAGCCAAACTGTTACTGCTGCTGCTCAGTCCCACCTTAAGCGCACTTCTAGAATCGGGGAGTGCGAAATCGCCAAATTAGATCTTAGTTTGGTTGATGACAGATGTCTTCTTTAGTTCCTGTCCAATAATAATAAGTATTTCTTCTGGAAGTCTCACAGTTGAGTGGGGTACTATAATGCACTGGTTATCAGTGCATTGGGATGCAATAGCGTCTGTTGGCTCTATGACATTTTGGTGCCATTTGAAAAAAATTCAACTTTTTCTAGAAGCCATTCCAACCTTTTCTAGAGCTCCTGTCTCATTAGGGTGAGATTATATTTTTCAAACTGAAATCAAACAATATGGAACACGCAAAATTTTTACTCCTTGCAATTTTAGTACTACTAGGAACTTCTTGTTCTCAAGATGAGCCAACTAATGAAGATCTGCTGATAGGGCAGTGGGCCCTTACCGAGGCTACCTTAAATGGCACAGTTACTTTTACTGATGACGATATTGACTTTGTAATGACCCAAATAGGTCAGAATAATAATAGTGATCATACAATAGAATTTATGGAGTCAGGAATTTATGAGGAGGACGGAGCTATCAATCTTTCAATAGATTACTTTCAAGAAGGCCAACTCTTGTTTTCTGAAGATTTTAATAGTGCAGACCTAGGTATGGATCAGATGTCAAATAGCACCGGTGACTGGGAGTTCGACGGTGATATCTTGTTGCTCGATAGAGAAGCACTAGAATATGAATTATCGGAAAGTAGACTTGTAATTGACTTTAGTCCGGCACTAGGTGAGTTGCCAGGAGATGAGATTGGCTTAGGAGGAGAGTTGAATATTGATATGGATATTCAGCTGGTCTATACAAAAAAGTAAATATCTTATAGCTCTTAATGACTTTATCCAGCCTCATAGAACAATGTCTCAAAGGTGATCGTGTATCGCAAAGGCAACTTTATGATAACTATAAAGATAATCTTTATACGACTGCTTATAGACTGATGAGTGATTTTGATCAATCAAGTGATCTATTACAAGAGACTTTTATTGAGGCATTTAAGCAACTAGCCAATCTACGACAACCAGAATACTTCCATAGTTGGATAAAGCAAATATTAGTAAGGAAAGCTTACCGCTTACTGAAGAAGCAAAAAGAAGATATTTCTCTTGATTCAGTAGGAGAATTAAGTTACCAGGATAATTCAGACATAGGATACATAGAACAAGCCATACAAAAATTACCTGCCAAGAGTAGAACCGTATTTGTGATGACAGAAATTGAAGGTTTTTCGCATAAAGAAATTGCTGAAGTAATGAACATATCAGTTGGGACATCTAAGTCCCAACTGAATTATGCGAAGACGAAATTAAGAGAACTTCTCAAACATCATATGATATGAAAAACGAGAAGAAATACAGTTACGAAGAGATAATAGAGTTGCTACGTAATTCTACACATTCTGCACCACCGATATGGAGTAGTATAGAAGCCGAGCTAGAACTTAATGATCGACTTGATGAGCTCCCTCAATATAAAGCCCCAGAAGGGTTGTGGGATAGCATAGAATCAGAACTGCCTGAGAGCACACCTAGTAGACCAGTAGTCAATACAAAAGGAAATAACCTGAAGTTGTTAGTTATTGGTTTTCTCATAGGTGCCCTCTCCCTTGTAAGTGTGCAGTACTTGATAAAAGACAATACACAGAAGTATCAGTACAAGTCAGAAATAGAAATGGCCTCACTTGTTTCTAATAAAATAGAAATGGACGATAAGGTCAATGAAGTATTGAATTATATCGAAGAGAATAGTTTTCTCTTTGATAAAGAACAACTTACGGAGTTCAATACTCAGTTGGAGGAAATTAATAGAGCATTAGAGCAATTAATAGAGATGCAAGAAAAATATGGACACGATGCTTCTAGTAACAAGATGATGGCCAAAATAGAGAGAGACAGAGCAACTTTACTTAAATCAATGATTGCAAATACCTAATGAAAAAATATACTATAGTCATACTATTTATTCTGGTAGCGAATTTTCTTTATGCCCAGCAAACGTTTAGGGAGACCAAATATTTTTCTGAGGAATTTACATTTAAACCTGGGAATAAAATTAAGATTAACGGGGAGAGGACTTTTGTAGATATCATCAGCGTAAAGTCAAATAAGGTTAAAGCAGAAGTAGAAGTTATCTCTAGATCCAATGATCAGGCGCAAGCGCTTATCGATTTAGAAAAGATCAAGGTCAGAATCGGTAAGAAAGGAAAAACGATATTTTATAGTAATATATTGGAGCTTAACAATCCTCAGGAAAAGCCGAAATCTAGCCTAAAGACAGTATTGAAATTATATGTTCCCTTTTATACTGAGGTAGAAATTGTAAACTCTTATGGGGTACTAACGCTTAATGGAGCTATAGGAAAAGTCAAAAGTAACTCACGATTCTGTACTACAAAATGTACTGATTTTATTGGTGAACTTGACTTAGAGTCTGAGTATGGTTCTATTGAATGTTTGAATTCTAACATGAATCTGAAGCTTTTTGGTAAACGATCAGATCTAACACTGACCAATACAGGCGGAAAGATAGAAGGACTAGTGAGTTATGGGACTATTGATTTTAGTTATCATCCAGATATTAATTTTTTGAACTTAAGAGGAGAGCATTCTCCAGTAACGATTATTGTACCTGAAGTCTTAGCCGATGGTATGGAGGTCAAGTGTAAAAATTGTAGTATCAATATAGACAACTGCAATAATATCTCCGATGAACAGATAAGTAATAAGGAACACCTAATTCTATTAGATGCACTTAGCAACAAGAAACTAGAGTTGAAGGTCAACTCGATAGGAGAAGATATAAAAATCATAACATCTAACACTTTATCAAACTATAAATAATTATGAGAAGAATAATAATTCTTACGCTATTTTTATCATATTGTTTGACCCAAGCGCAAGCCCAGTACCGTGAAGACGTTTCTGACTCTATAGTCTATGTTTCAAATGTCGATAAGATTTTATTTGAAGAAGTAAAGTTTGCATATAAAACGAATCCGCTTGGGATAGAGCAGAAAATAGGAAAGGTTTTTTCTCTTAATCTTTTACCTAATTTAAATACCAGAGTAGTGGCCAATGATAGCCTTCCCAATGAAAGAGAAGTTGAGTTTCGATTTACTCTAGATTGGGAGTTAAGGTATTACCACAAGATGGGCAGTAGAATCAATAATGGTCTGCAGGCAAATAATATTACTGGTAGATATTTTGCTATTGGGACAAGTATTGTTTTTGGAGGTGCAACAGGACTGAACTCCAAGTATAGAAGGTTTTCGACTCGATATGGGTATCAAAGGAAAATTAGTAAGAGAGAGTATTTAGATGTTGGATTGGATCTTCAGTATACACGAACCCCGTATTTGGATGACTTAGATGTAGAAAGAAATTTAAATGCTGTTTCTATTTCTAATTATACGCGATATGGTTTTTTGATTGCAAAGAAAGATAGGTCAACGAAAAATGATCGCAATATTGTATTTAATTATTTCACCAGTAGGAAAAGTGCTTGGCGAATAAATCTAAATAGAATCATTAGACTCAGTAATGTCAGAGGGGTAATGGATGTTGACAATTTTTTCGTTTTTGCTATTAGACCTAATATATCTTATGAGAGAAAGATTGCCGATTCAGTGTTTTCATTAGATCAAGAACTTTCCTCTTCTATCTCTTTGGGAAACAGAGTGACTCAAGGAGCTCCCTTAGAATTGTTTGAAAGAAGTATTCGATATAGAATAGCAGGGAAGTACTTTTATAAAATGAAGAAAAAACAACTTGAAGGGAAGAGTGGAAATAATCTTTCTGGGGCCTATCTCTTTTTGCGAGCTTCTCATACGCAGAAGCCGAATAAAACTGATGGATTTACAGAGTTCGGTATTGGATCACAAAGAGAATTAGATAGAGTATTTGTTGGTTTAAACCTTTATGGCAGAATTCGGACTTACGGGAGCAAGTACTTCGATGATGTATTGGAGACACCTATCTCTGGAGAAATCACTGTGAGTTATATAATTAAGTAATACGACCTCAACTAAGCTCTGATTTCTTAGTCATACTCGCTCTGTAAGCTGCCATCCCAAAGGTGGCCAAGATAAAGGCACCTCCGATATAGGTCTTCAGGTCAGGGCGCTCTCCCAGAAAAAGATAAGGCCACAGTATGCCATAGATAGGTATGATGCTACTCAGCAGCGCTACAGTCACCGCCTTATACCGTTTGAGATTGACCACCAAGAGGGTATGTCCTATACAGGTAGTTAGAAATACCAAGCCCATCATCTCGGGCCAGTCATCGGTCAATAAGGGCGCACTAGTTTTAAAATAGAGAAAAGGGCACAGCATCAGTGCCATAATACAGAGCTGATAGAACATCATCGTCGTTCCGTGATAATAGGGCATCACCTTTCTCGTGACGATATTTCTAATCGCATAAGCAAAGGCAGAAAATAAACCAAACCCAATGGCCGCTACGGTATAGTCGTCTGTTTTTATTTCTGGTGTCATAATCCATACGCCTGTCACGACAAGTGCGGCTAACGTCAGATGAAAGATCTGAAATCGTGTCTTGAGCAACAAAGGTTCCAGCAGTACCGTCATCGCAGGATAGGTATGCAGTGTGATGATGGCGATGGCCACATTAGATAAATCTAGCGAATAGAAGTAAGTGACCCAGTGCAAGGCCATCAGCCCGCCGCCGAGCATAATCAAGTTATAATCCTGTTGACTCCTTAGCGGAAAATCTCTCTTGGTCAGCTTAAGAAATAATCCCAACACAATGGCAGCAAAAAGGCTTCTCCAAAAGATTGCTACCTCGGGCTGCATCTCCATCGTCCTACCAAATACACCGGAGGTGCTGATCAGCAAGAAAGCCAGATTGAGACTTAGTAGTGACCCGTAAGAAGTACTATTTTTAGATGGATTGATAGCCAGACTTTTTTAGAATATAGGCGCTAGTGCTGCCCATACATTTTCTAGCACGACTTTCTGTCCAGCCACATTGGGGTGCTTGCCGTCGGGAAGATTGAGTTCAGGCTTGCCCGCCACCTCATCTAAGAGAAAGGGAATGAGGACAGCCTTGTACTTCATCGCGAGATCAGAGAAGATCCTATTGAATTTCTTTTCATAATCTCCACCCATATTAGGAGGAGCCAGCATACCTGCAAGGACGATTTTGACCTCTGGATACTTCTTGGTGACATTGACGATGATGGTTTCTAGGTTGGCTTTGGTGAGGTCCACATCGAGACCTCTGAGCATATCATTGGCGCCCAGCTCTAGGATAAAGATATCCACAGGTTGCTTGATGACCCAGTCGAGTCGGTTCATACCTCCCGAGGTCGTCTCTCCGCTGAGACCTGCATTGACAACAGTGTAGGGCTGCTCTAGAGAGTCGAGCCTTTGCTGTAGTAGAAAGGGCCAAGCTTCCTCTGGATCGAGCCCATAACCGGCCGTCAGACTGTTGCCAAAGCAGAGTATCGTCTTCTTGGTCGCGTTGGTCGGCTCTTCTTCTGCCTTGGTATTTATTGTTTCTTTTGGCAAAACTTCTGTTGATGTGGCTTGTTTATCTTTGCATCCCGCTGACAATAGGACGAGCACGAGGCAACTTATATAGAATAGATTCTTTTGCATAGGTTGTAGGCTGAATATTTGAAGGCAAAATTAAATAAACTGACGAGAGTCGTATACAGGTGTAAATGGATAGTATCTTAAGTGTGGCAGGTGTCACCAAGACATATAGGAGTGCAGATCGAGATCTTACAGTATTGAAGACAGTCAATTTCGATATCAAGGCAGGAGAGATGGTCTCGATTATCGGCCCCTCTGGCTCAGGTAAGACGACCTTGCTTGGCTTGTGTGCAGGCTTGGATAATCCGACTTCAGGAGATGTGCACCTCTGTGGTGAGTCGCTGAGTGGACTCGACGAAGATGGTAAAGCGGCTCTGAGGAATAAAAAGGTGGGCTTCGTATTCCAGAATTTTCAATTAATACCGACACTTACAGCATTAGAGAATGTTATGATTCCTCTAGAGTTGCTAGGACAATCAGATGCCCTTTCTACTTCTAAGTCACTGCTCGAGCGGGTAGGCTTAGGGGATCGATTGCAGCATTATCCGACGCAGTTATCTGGTGGAGAGCAGCAAAGGGTATCGATAGCTAGGGCCTTCAGCAATGCACCGTTGATCTTGTTTGCAGATGAGCCGACAGGTAATCTCGATGAAGAGACAGGGGCAAGTGTAGAGGCACTGCTGTTTGATCTCAATAAAGAAAAGAATACCTCCTTGGTGATAGTCACCCACGATCTAGAATTGGCCCAGAAGACGGACAGGATGATCAGACTCAAAGGGGGCAGCGTCGTTCAGGATACCGTAAATAATTAGGATGGAACGATTCGGTTATTTACTCAAGACGGCCTATAGAGATAGCCGCAAGAATCGAGGCAAGCTATTTATGTTTATGTCGTCGATTATCCTCGGGATTATGGCGCTTGTAGCGATCAATTCCTTTAATCATAATCTGGTTAGAGACATAGATACACAAACCAAGTCCATCTTGGGTGCGGATATCAAGGCAGAAGGCAAGCAACCCCTGCCGCCCCAGTGCCAGATCTTATTGGATTCTGTGCCCGGCGAGAGAGCCAGTGAGATGGAATTCTTTTCTATGGCCTACGTGCCCAAAAAAGATGAGACCCAGTTTGTCAAGATAAAAGGTGTCCAAGGCAATTTCCCCTTTTATGGAAATCTCGTCACCAAGCCCACGGAGGCAGCAGCTACCTACCAAGCAGAAGGCAAGGCGCTAGTTGATGATGCTTTGATGTTTGAGTATGAACTAGAAGTCGGTGACGAGATCAAACTAGGAGAGCGCTCTTTTGAGATAGGCGGACGGCTGATGAGTAGTGTGGGTTCGGTATCGTTGGGGGCTAGTTTTGCACCGACAGTATATATCGATCAAGGCGCAGTTGCTGCGACAGGCTTGACGACAGCCGGTGCCATCATCGAGTACAAATATTATATCAAGACGCCAGAGGGATTTGACCGAGAAGGGTGGGATAACAATCGTGAACGAATGCGGCCCTTTCGTGACGCCGACTTCAGAGTCACCACGATAGAAGATCAAAAAAGAAATCTCAATAGAGCTTTCGATTTTCTCAATAGCTTTTTGAATCTGATTGCTCTAGTGTCGCTGATACTGGGTTGTATCGGCGTAGCGAGCAGTGTCTTCATTTATGTCAAATCTAAGATTCCATCTATAGCCGTTTTTAGATGCTTAGGGATGCGAGGATCTCAGGCCTTTATGGTGTACTTCCTTCAGATTTTCATTCTAGGTTTTATAGCCGTTTTGATTGGTGCTTTCTTAGGAAGTTTGATACAGGTGGCCTTGCCGGTCTTACTCAAGAATGTATTGCCCTACGAAGTCAATATGCGGATTTCGTGGAAGGCCATAGCGCAAGGTGTAGGCATAGGGTCTGTGGTGACGAGTCTCTTTGCTATACTTCCGCTCTTAGCTATAAGATTGATCAGTCCATTGAGGACATTGCGCTCTTCTTTTGATGGAGATGTCGCGCCACGCGATCCGATCAAGTGGTTGATTTATCTCGCGATACTCGGTTCACTAATTGGCTTTTTGTATTCGCTGACCAGTGACATGATGAACTCGGTCATCTTCACTGTGGCGTTATTGATGGCCTTTTTATTACTTTTTGGAGTAGCGACGTTGATTATGTGGCTCGTCAGTAAAGTTGTGCCCCGTAATTGGAATTTTGTTTTTAGACAAGGTGTCTCCAATCTCTATAGACCGGATAATCAGACCAGAACCTTGATCGTGTCTATCGGACTCGGTACAGCCATCTTAACGATGCTCTATATTATCCAAGGGCTGATCCTCAGTAATGTCAACTCTATGGATGCAGGTGGCCAACCCAATATGATCTTGTATGGGATAGAGACGGCGCAAGTAGAACCTATAGCTGAGATGACAGAGTCACACGCAATGCCTGTGGTCCAGCAAGTGCCGATTGTGACCATGCGGATAGAGGGTTGGAAAGGCAGAAATAAGAGCGAATGGATGCAAGACTCCATAAGAAGGGCTGAGCGCTGGGTCGTCAGGAGAGAGGCTCGTGTGACCTATAGAGATAGTCTGGAGTTTGATGAGACCTTAGTTGCTGGAGAGTTCACCGGTTCTGTCTCTGAGGGGGATTCTATTTTTATTTCTGTGGATAAAGGTTGGGCGGAGTCCTTAGATGTGTGGTTGGGCGATGAGATAGTCTGGAATGTGCAAGGCGCTTTGATCACAACGTATATCAGCAGTATTAGAGAGATAGAATTCAGGTCGATGCGGACAAGATTTTTTGTGCTCTTTCCACTAGGCGTCCTTGAGCAAGCCCCACAGTTTCACGTACTCGTGACCAAGTCTCCTAACAATTCTGTGATGGCAGATTACCGACGTAGTGTCGTCAAGGCCTTTCCTAATGTCTCAGTGGTTGATCTCGGTTCGATATTAACGACACTTAATGATATCCTGAGTAAGATTTCTTATGTCATTAAGTTTATGGCTGGCTTCAGCATATTGACAGGGCTGATCGTCTTAATCAGTTCTTTGTTGCTCAGTAAATACCAACGTATACGCGAGAGTGTTTTGCTGCGGACAATAGGTGCTAGAGGTAATCAAGTTTTAAAAATCAATGCGACGGAATATTTTGTTCTTGGTTCATTGGCTGCGCTGACGGGGATAGTTATTGCGATAGTCGGCAGTTACTTTTTGGCGACTGGTGAGTTGGATTTAGAGTTCAGCCTCAATTGGTGGCCGATAGTGATAATTTTCTTTTTGGTTGTAGGCTTAACGGTCTTGATAGGATTGTATAATACGCGAGAGGTCATCAGGAAGTCGCCGTTGGAGGTATTGAGAAAAGAGGTCTAAGGATAGTTGAACTTTAATAAAAGTAGACATTAGCTAAAATAAGAAGAGGTCAATCGAACGTTCGATTGACCTCTTCTTATTAGTTTTCTTTATCTACAAAGCAAACGAGATACCTGCTCTTAGTCCATAATGATTTACTATAGATTTGGCATTAGACGATAGATCGCTTTCAGGATTGATAAATTTATTAGATAAATGCCTGCCTCCAAAGGCACTTGTGTATATTCTAAAGTTTTCACTAAGCGCATATCCCAATTCTAGATCAATCAACCCAGAGAGGCTGAGCGTAGGTAGTCTCAGTGGATTAATTAGTTCTTCTACAGCTATGTTGAATGTTTGCTGTTGTAGGACATAATTTAATCCGAGCCCAGCAGCTACACCCATATCTATTTTAGAGAATGCTTTTTGATACCCTACAGTGAGGGGCACTTGCAGTAGAATTAAGTTCTCTTGAGTCACTTCTTTTGAAATAGTAGTTTCGATTATCGTTGTAACTGTAGACGTCACTGATGTCATGCCGAATTGGTTTGTGGCCGGGGCACTTAGACTTGTGAATGTCATTTCTTCCGTGCCCAGCGTATCTATTGAGATGATATTGCGGCCTTGATTGAGGTAGTTTAATCCAGCACGCAATAACAAGCCTGTGGGAAATATTCTTTCTACTTGGATGCCAAATGTCGGTTGGCTTAATCGCTGTGCATTGATAGTTTTGGAATCTGAAAAAACTCCTAGCCCAGATGCAGACATACCTTCAATGGTTACGTCACTCATAGCAGAAACTATCCCCGTGTGTACGCTTAACCTCCAGATTTTAGTTTCTTTTTCGGGCACGATCTTCCTGCTGCTAGCTACTTTGGCAAAAACAAAATCTGGATTGACGGTTCTAGTGTAGTCTAAAAGAATAACATCAGAATTGAAGATAGCTAATCCTTCTAACGGAGTAGGCGAGGCTAGTGACGGGTTGCTTTTCTTTTGAGAAGATTCAGATTGAATTGGTGCTGTGATAACCTCATTGTTATGAGAGTGGCTATGATTAGGGCTTGTCTTGTTTGCAGTCGGCGGCGGTGTCAGTGACCTACCCGCATTTGTAGCCTTGACAAAGTTAGGGCTGGTCGTCGAACTAGGTTGCGTTGCCTGTTTTTTTCTAGGTATAATCACGCCTTTACTAGCAGCTTTCTGTGATGTAGCCTGCGTCTTGTTTGTCGTTTTTGACTTACCAGAAACTCGATTGGTCACTGATTTGGTTTCGTAAGAATCAGGAGTAATTTCTGAAGTGTTTGTATTATTTGACGCCTTTTTCTGTGACTCGGTGTTGAGTTGCACTGGATCTACTTCTGTAGCCGTAGGTGTTCCAGAGAAGAGAGACAGATTCTTGTAGGCATAGAATCCGCAGCCTGACACGAGTAGAAGTAGTAGCAGTGGAAGATACTTTCTTACGGGAGAGGTTTTCTGAGATTCTATAGCAGGCGGTGATGCTATGTCACTCTCGGCTTTATCTAGTGCTTTATCTAGATCTGACCAGATGGCATCCATATCCATCGGGCTTTCGTAGTCGACCAGTGTTTCTTTTATGTATAATTCTTCCTTCATGATTCCAATCTTGATTTGAGTGCATCCAGAGATACGTTGTCTTTAATCCAAATTTTTGCTTTCCTCAGTTGTGATCTTGAGGTGATCTCTGATATATTAAGATGCTGGCCTATTTCTTTGTGACTATAGCCATCCATAATGTACATATTGAACACCGTCTTATACCCAACTGGCATAGGCTTCAAAAATTTCAATAACTCTTCTCCATCAAAAGAATAAAAAACTTCCTCCGAGACGGGTTCAACATTTAAATCCGCCAATGCAGAAAACGAGTTGTTGAAAGCTTCTTTTTTTGTGGTCGTCAGCGCACAGTTGACAAATATTCTGGACATCCACGCTTTTAACTCCCCACGCTGCGGATCAAAAGTATCCAGCTTTGTAAAGATTCTCAAGAATCCGTCTTGCAATGCTTCTTGAGCCTTCTCTTCTATGTTGACATATCGCCTGCAGATGGTCAGCCCCCATCGCGCAAATCGATTGAAAAGCAAGTGTTGTGCCTTCCGATCTTTTTGCAAGCAGCCCGCTAGGATTTCTTCTAAGTCGTTTTGCATTTGTTCAGTTGTAATGATTGTTATTGGCAAGAAAATACTGAGGCAGTAAAGGTGCCTATGAGCTCTCCACCAGCATTGAATATCTGTCCACTATTGTAAGTTTCTGAGAGGCTAGTATAGCTTATGAGTATAGGCTCGCCCAGCGCTACACTTTCTTGAAAAGTCAATTCACCTATTTGTGTTTCTAAATATTCTTCCGGTTCAGAAATCATCCAAGCCTCATATGTTTCTCCGACTATAAATTCTTTTTCTTGCGTAGAGAAAATGACCTGCTCTATATTTTCTGGTTCAAAGAAGGTGTTACCACCTTCATCAATTTCTTGAAAACCACCCAGAAAAAAGAATGAAACCAATGAATCTAGGCCAAGATCTGTAAAGACTTCATCACAGAGCCCATTTGTGGCTAGAGTTATATTAGAGTTGATGGTAGCTCTCCCCGATACAAACTGGGTACTGCGCTCAACATCAATCGTTGAGTTAAAGCAGGGCAAAGGTGTTGCAAAGAAGCTGCCTGTAGTCTGATTAGCGTTGCTTAAAGTATCGGTGCTCATAAATGATCCTAGGGCAAACTCCTCAGATCCGCTTGCTATATCGATTGTTGATAATGAAAAAGTTGAGGTTCCTGTAATAGGATTTATGGTTTGAGTCTCTGATAGAAAAACCAATCCTTCTTCCAGACCAGTTTCTTGTGCTATCCAGTTTTGAACCATATATAGCGTGTCGGAAAAAAATTCTCCATCTCCGAGTTCTAGACCTTCACCATAGATGAGTCTGTATGATGTTAAGTTACCATTATTGAATGGGCAGAAAAACAGAAAGCAGTTAACCAATAGGGTGTCACTAGAGGTGATCAGAGAAGCAGTATTTTCAAATAACTCAGTTTCTTCAGTGCGAATAATCTCTGTTTCTACAAATATCCCATTCTCATCAGAGCAGGATGTAAGTCCTAGAGCTATAATGATGGCGAGTAGTGACGAAGTGATCTTAAGTAGGCTTTTCACGATGTGTCTATTTTCTAAAAAATGTTCTACATCACTATATACTGGACTGACTTCAATAGGCGTTGCCTTGAGCGCTATTTTTTCTCAAAAAGTTAAAAAAGCCAAGTAATCTGAGGCCTCAGGGGAGGCGTTTTTTACATAGTCGACCCGGAAACCTGCACATCGACGACCCTATCATATTCTCCACCAGTGTCTCTGTAGTAGACTATGATATGATAATCGTTCTCCGTTTCGTGCCAGTTCCCTTCAAAATGACTTGAATCTAATGTTCCATCCGCTGTCATCGTGCCATACATATAATCGTAGTACCCTTGCTTAAATGGGAAAGTACCAGTATAGATGCTCTGCTCTGCATCGTAATCCAGCCTGTAAGCTTTTTTGGGCTGCCAATCGTTAAATGCCCCAAATATGTAGACATCTTCGTCAAGCTTTTTTCCTGAGAATATGGCAAAGTTGACATAAGCATATTCGCTACTAAAATCTCCGTTGCTGTAATCTCTGTTTTCTACAACAAATTGGCCATTGGCATCAAAGTCGGTGAGATAATAGTTCTCAAGTCGAGGTAGATCTGCATTGAGCATGATATTGGTTTGGATATCATTCCTTTCTATAGCGTTTACATTTAGCCCTCTCGAAGTCAGCGTTCGTATATCAAAACTTCTAAATTCTTTCATCGCTGGAAAACTGATGAGATCCATATAATCAAAGTGCACAGAGTTAGATCGCTCAAAAGTGCCTTGGATGTTGTGTTGTGCTGTCTCCCAGTTGCCATTCTGTAAGACGGTCACATAGAGCTCTTGGATAGGTCTGTTGATCCTCAAGTCATTGTAGAGGACCTCCAGTATCATTTCGTGATGTGATCTTATATGGGCCGTGTTTCGGGGTCTGACAATTTTTGCAGCAGTACTAGCAGATTGCTCCGCTACAATAAAGCGTCTGACCATAACGGGTTCCTCTAAGTCATCGTCCACGATCACCAGTGCATAATTACCGGATATGGTCCAAGAGATGTCTTCGTTAGGTATGGTCAGATCATAATGTGTATATTCCGAATATCGATTAGAACTATAGCCAAAGCCTGGAAGCTCCTCACCATTGAAACCGCTGAGGTACTCCGTCTCGTCAAGTAACGACGGATACCAATCCTTGTCACAATGTACAATCCAGTAAGTGTAGTTCTTAAAACCACCCTCCAGATCATCGAAATCAAGACGTAACCGGCCATCAGAACCTAAGTCGATAATGGGCATCGTCAATTCTACAGATTGATGTCTGAACTCTACGGTCATAATGTAGTCCGCTAGAACGACATTGTCATAGAAATCCAATCGGTGAGGATCCTGCGCCTGTGTAGGGAGGATACATACGGCTAGAAGTAAGGCTATAATTCCTGATCTCATACAACTAAAATAACGATAGAAAGGACTTGAGGATACATCTGCTAACACTTATTAACACTTTAGGTACATCGCTTGATGAGGAATGTCATCTTCTAGGTATTCTGCACCCACGGCTACAAAGCCTAGGGCTGCATAGAACGGTAGGGCATAGACTTGAGCTGAGATCTTGATGTCTTCTTTAGGGTACAACTGCTTGATGGCTTCGATGGACTTTTCCATAAGCACTCTGCCGTACCCTTTGCCACGGGTCTCGGCACTCGTAATTACACGTCCGATAGATATATATTCTGGATAGCTGATGCCTTTGGGTACGAGTCGCGCATACGTGTGCAGTCGCCCTTCTGCCCAGCCCATCACATGATGACTAGGCTGGTCGTGACCATCTATATCTAGATAGGGGCACTTTTGCTCTACAATAAAGACTTCTTGTCTCAGTTGTAATATCGCATAGAGCTCCTCTGTAGATAAGCTTTTATAATCTTTGATCAAGTACTGTATCTCCATAGAAAAACCAAAGTAATCTATCTTACCTAATTAGTCTAGCTCAAAAGTGTCTCAAGTCTGATTTGTCAAAATCCCAACTCGACAGTTGGAGTTGCTTGTCGTGATAGTACCAAGGGTTGATTGCTTCTGCGCTGATAATGATATGAAGGTCCTGTGCTGGCATAAAACTCTGCGCTACCATAAAAAGTTTTTCTCCTGTCTCCACCTTTTCTGCCATATCAACAATAATCACCGCGTGACCAGGAAATCCACCGATGATAAGTACGTCACCTATCTGCATATCTGCATAAGCTCTCGGTTCTAATTCTTTCTCCAAGGAGGCTGTCCCGGCATACATGAAGATAAGCTCTAGGTAGGCCCAGAAACTCTCATAGCTATCTTCTGGCTCGGCACTGTAGACCCATTGGGTTTTGTTGCCATTGACCTGCATGCGATATCCTTGTTTCCATTTATTGTAGTCTACCCGCATTCCATTTGTGAAGTTGAAATGGATGTTGTCGTATTTTTTGTTATTGTAAAAATATTCTGCTCTCAGTCTCATAATGGCATCGGCACACTGATGCAGGTCTTGCTGCCCTATAGGCAAATCTATAACAGCCTCATATCCAGAGCTGGCGATTGTCGTACCATCATAGATGCCGATAGGGCTACCGGGTGACTTGAGCGGAAGGTTTCTCAGATAGGCGGCAAAGCTAGAGGGTGGCACTGGGATTCTTTGATATCCCTCTGGCGTTGGAAATCTTGTAGCGATAGTGTTGCCCTTGATGGGGGTTACTTCTTGGTGTATGGCCTCCGTCGTAACAGTTATAGGGGTTGCTGGCTTGTGTTGGGTATTGCAAGCCACTCCAGATACTACAATTAATGCGATAGTGATGATAGCCTTTGAGTTGTGATATCGTCTCATAGGACTATAACCCATCACATCACACAATATTGTGCAACGCGATACACTCAGAATTACAGCATCTAGAAGTTAGTAACTGTCTTTGCTTAGGGATCTCAGGATGGCGGGATTGGTAATGGCACTCTTAGGCTGAAATATTCCCGTAATACCTAGGTGGGTGAGGTCCGTATCTTTTATTTCCTTAAATGAGATACATTCTATCATCTCTGTATGAAAGATATGGTCATAAGGAACCTTGGTGGTGATGTCAATATTGCGACGGCTATTATTAAGGCCTGCCGCTTCTCTAAAGTTTTGGATGTCTTTGGCCCAGTAGACTTGATTGAAGTCTCCAAGGACGATGGCAGGCGCATCTAGAACATTGACATAAGTACTGATGGCATCGAGATGATCTTTTACACTATGTGTCGTCGCTATCGTCGGCGGAGCTATATAGCTGCTGATGATGTGGATTTCTTGATAACCTGTATTGACCTTGATGTCCAGATTGGGAATTTCTTTGTAGTGGAAAGTTTGTACCTCCTCTATCGGTAACTTAGAGTAGACGGCCATCCCAAAAGGGTCAATTCTGATATTGGTATGATGGTACTTAAATTTATGCAGCAGTGTCTTTTGTACAAAGCCGTGCCAATCTGGTGTGTATTCCTGAAAAGAAATAAAATCACAATCTGTATTTGTAATAATATCTTCAAAGCTCGGATCATAAGCATTAAAAGAAGAAAGATTGAAATGTGCAATCTTAAACTTGGGCAAGTTGTTCACCTGTGGTAAGATCATATTTGAATTGGACGCAGTCTTTAGATAGAAAGCCAGTAGACCACAAGCCAACATAGATATGAACATCAATCTCTTTTGATTGAAGACTAAAAAAACAAAGCTCAGTCCTAATAGACCAAACATCAAGTGGACAGCAAATTCTGAAGTCTTCTTAAAAAATCCTATGTCTGGAGGATACATAATGATATACACTCCCAATAGTATGAAGGTCGCAGCCGCAGCCTGAGTCAACTTATGTCCTAGTACACCCTTCAAAACTTAGCGGTTAAGATATTGAGCCAAGACAAAGACTTCTTTACCCGTTAAGACTGTCCCATCATCGTGAAATATGTCGTATTGCAAGATGTAGATGCCTATGGGTGCGACAGAGCCATCCGCTAATAATCCATCCCACAGCAGAGCACCTGATTGCCCCAGTAACTTATTGGCGGCAATGTTCTGTATGCGATGCCCTCTGTCATCATAGACGGTGGCATTGGCAATAAAGCCAGTGCGATCTAGGGTATAAAGCAATCTCAATTGATCTTGAAAACCATCACCGTCGGGTGAGAATACTTTTTCTTCGAGCCCGATCATCCCTTCGTCTGGTCCTAAGCCTGTAGCTCGTTGTGAGTTGGCATAGCCGGGTGTAGCAAAGTTGACACTCTCTGCGGCGGAGCTCCAGTTGTCTCCATCATTGGTCTGTGCAGATGGAGAAATCCTTTCTAGGGAGATTCCTTTGGTCTGAGAAGCAGTCAGCAAGGAAGAATGGAAGTCATCAGAATAGTCAAAGGAATCTATAATCACGGTGTCAGTATCTGTTTTGATTTTGATAGATACATTGCCTTCGCCTTGGACATAATTTGTCAGGTCTAATTCTTGAAGATTAAAGGCTTCTGCGGGCTGATAAGTCTCGATAATTTCGGTAGTGTCTGGCGTGAAGGCGATAATTTCATCAGGCCCTAACTCAAAGCCATCGGGTACCGCAACATCTACCGCTGTACTGTTTTCTCTAGCAAAGAATAGATTGTCTAAGCGCAATCTTTTGTCAGATATATTTATCACCTCGACAAAGTCTGCACTGTTGCCAGATGAGGGGTCAAAAAGGATCTCGTTGATGACAAGATCGCCAGGTATAGGATCTTCTGTCAGTATCAAAATCACTGATGTGGTCATCATCACATTGCCTGATCGATCTTGTAGACCACTGACCGTCATCTCTAAGGCCTGTCCACTTGGAAGGGCATTGCCAAGCGTCAGACAGACTGTGTTCGGATCCGTAGAGGCACTCACCGCTTCTGTTACGGGTACTGATGCGCTGTATTGACTCAGAGGCAGTAGGCTACTGGGCTCTAGGGCTTCGTCAAATTGTAAAATGACTTTTGTCTCATCCAGCAATTGTGCAGTCAGAAGCGTAGGAGGTGTTAGGTCTACTTCTGGTAACCCAATCCTAAAATCGTCAAAAGTAAAGAGGTCTACCCGCCCACTCGTATAGGTACACGTCACACCGAAGAAGCCTTCTGGCTGAGGCAATACTGGTGTAGAGCTCACGACAAATGATTCGTTGAAAATGCTGCTGCCGCTGAGGCTTGTCTCTAATGTCCACAATTCTTCACTATCGAGAGTCAGTTGGATATCTAGGTCAAAGGCTGCCCCTACTTCTCCCATAATCCCTTCAGCTATCAGTGTCTCATTGCCCGCTGTCAGTGCACTAAATCTGATGGCATCATCCGATCCTGACTCACCTATCTCCAGCTTGTAGCCATTGGCAGTGTCGGGATTGTCGCCATCCAAGGCCAACCACACTTCTAGTTTGTTGCTGCCAGAAGGCGCAAAATCAAGATGCACTCTAAAATCCCAGGTGAGACTATCGGGAAATGGCACCCTCGTCAGTAGGGTAGAAGTACCAGCCTCAGGGGCACTGAGCTGTAATTCTCTATTGTCATTGATGATAAAGTCATTGACGTCGCCAGTCCATTCTGATAAGTCTCCCGTGTCAAAGTCCTGTACCCACTGCCCTGAAGCTATAGTGATACCACAGAGTACGATGAGTGTACATAAAAAGGGAGCAGATTGTGGCATTAACAGATATTGTGTATGTAATGAGGCTAAGATAAGGTTTCTAGGGTTGTGTGGTTGCGCCTAGGTGCATAGTCTTGCCGATAGGTATCAGATAAGCCATCAGCACCCTAATGGAATAGGATTTATTTTTGTGGCGGATTATAAGTATTGACATTATAACATAATAACGATGAGACTAGCATTAGTAGGCGCGACAGGCCTTGTGGGTAGAGAGATGATAGAGGTACTAGAGGAGAGAAATATTCAGGTAGAGGACTTTATCCCTGTAGCTTCGGCGCGGTCTGTGGGTAAGGAAATCAGCTTTGCAGGCAAACAATATAAGGTCGTTTCTATGGCAGATGCGATCGCTATGAAGCCAGATTATGCGCTTTTCTCTGCTGGAGGCGGTACTTCTAAGGCGCATGCGCCCAGTTTTGCAGAGGTAGGCACGACGGTTATAGACAATTCTTCGGCTTGGCGTATGGATCCCTCTAAGAAGCTCGTGGTACCCGAAGTCAATAGCCAAGCGCTCACTACGGAGGATAAGATCATCGCCAATCCCAACTGTAGCACCATTCAGATGGTGGTTGCACTGAGCCCTCTTCATAAGAAGTATGGTATTAAGCGACTGGTGATCAGTACGTACCAGTCATTTACAGGGACAGGAGCGCAGGCCGTATCTCAGTACGAATCAGAGAAAAGTGGAATGACCAGCGACTACGATATGGTGTACCCACACCCCATTTTCGAAAACTGCCTGCCGCACTGTGATGTCTTTATGGATAACGACTATACCAAGGAAGAGATGAAGCTGGTCCACGAGACACGGAAGATACTAGGAGATGAGACGATTGCGATAACGGCGACAGCTGTCCGCGTACCAGTGCACGGCGGGCATTCTGAGAGTGTCAATGTAGAATTCCATAATCAATTCGATATAGCAGAGGTAAAGAACTTGTTGGCCAGCGAGCCAGGGATCGTCCTGCAAGATGACATAGCCAATAATGTTTACCCTATGCCCCTTTCAGCAAAGAAAAAGGACGATGTATTTGTAGGTCGATTGCGTAGAGATGAGTCTATCGAGCAAGGGCTTAATATGTGGATCGTCTCTGATAACCTCAGGAAGGGCGCAGCTACGAATGCGGTACAGATATTGCAATATTTAGAGAAATAGGACAATTTGCACTGTGCTACGGCTCTATAAGTGCTAACTTTCCTATCAAGACGTTCATTTACCAGATTTATATCTAGAATAAAGAAATAGATGACTGTCTGTCAGTCATCTACGGCAATTATATAATTACAGAAACATCGTCTCTGATAGCAGAGACAAGAGAAAAAAGTTACTATGAAAAAGAAGATCGTACTATGGGGCAATGACGCAGAGGATAAGAAAATCCTAATCGCCCTCGAACTCCAAGAAAGAGAAAACAAAGTCCACCTCCACACTTTTCAAGAAAGTCTGGTGAGTGAATCATTTTATAACGAAATGATGGATAGTTGGAGAAATGGCAAAGAAGTAGAGTTTCCAGAAGGCTGTGAGACAGAAGTCAGAGAATTATCTGTGACATCTGATATTCTTCCAGAAACGATCAAAGTTCAACGAGCCGATCTTATCAATAGAGCCAAGGCAGAATGGCATTTTGTGGTACTCTCCACCAAGCTCTATGATTTGTATAGTACAGAATTAGAAGACTTCAAGGATAAAGTTACCAAGCTTATAGGCTTTGATAACGATATCTGGAATGAGATGAGAGACTTCTGGTCTAAGATCTCTGAGCAAGCAAGAGAACGTAACCTCTTTAGAGAGCACGCGGATAAGTTGCGAGATGGTGCCAATGAGCTCTTTGTTTCTATGAAAGAACTCAAGTCTAAGGCCAACGAAGAACTTGCTAAAGTCTCCAAGGAGCAAGTAGGTAACTTCACGACCCAACTCAATGAGGTCAAGGAAAAAGCAGAAAAGGGAATGTCTCTAGGACCTCTCTTTGATCAGCTCAAAAAAATCCAAGTAGAATTTAAGAATGCAGACTTTACGAGAAATGATAGGTCTAAAGTTTGGAAAAAAATTGATGAGGCCTTCAAGATCGTCAAAGAGAAAAAGTACGGCAAAGCACCAGAAGGACAGAACAATGCGCTGACCCGACTCGAGAGACGATATCAAGGTCTCAAGTCCGCTATCGGTAAGATGGAAGCGTCTATCCGAAGAGATAAAAGCGACATAGATTACCATAGCGATAAAGCTGGAAGAAGTATGGGTCAACTTGAGATGCAACTCCGTGAAGCTAAGGTAAAGATGGTAGAGGAACGTATCAGTTCTAAGCAGGAGAAGCTAGACGAAATGCTCCGCACCAAGACTGATCTGGAGAAGCGTATGGAGAAAGAAAAAGTCCGTGCAGAGAAGCAAGCAGAAAAGAAAGCCATCGCCAAGAAGAAAGCGGAAATCAAAGAAAAAATGGATGCAACCATTTCCGATCAGGCCAATCTTTCTGAAGAAGAAATAGCCAAGCTCAAGAAAGCTACTTCTGCTCTCAAAGAAAGTAAACAACCTAAATCAACAGCAGCGGCAGCCGCAGGTGCTGTAGTGGCAGGTGCAGCAGCAATGACAACTGATGCTAAGGAAGCGGCATCAGCCGTAACAGAGAAGGTAGAAGCAAAAGCAGTAGAGGCTAATGATGCCGTGTCCGCAAAGGCAGCAGCAACAAAAGAAGCTGTAACGGAAAAAGCCTCTGAGACCAAAGATGTTATCGTAGAGAAAGCGGAGACCACGATAAAGCAATCGGAAGCCCTTGTGGAGAAAGTCAAAGAAGAATCTAAAGCACCAGTTGCTCAGGTCCAAGAGACAGTTGATGCAACTATTGACAAAGCCAAGGAAGTACTAGCAGAGAGCAAAGAAGCTGTAGCGCAAAAAGCTGAAAGTACGAAAGAAGCAGTGGCAGAAACCGCAGCAAAAGCCAAAGAAGTTGTAGCGGAGAGTAAAGAAGCTGTAGCACAAAAAGCTGAAAGCGCAAAAGAAGCAGTGGCAGATACCGCAGCAAAAGCCAAAGAAGTTGTAACCGAGAGTAAAGAAGCTGTAGCCCAAAAAGCTGAAAGTGCGAAAGAAGCATTGGCAGATGCCGCAGCGGAAGCCAAAGAAGTTGTAACCGAGAAAGTGGCAGAGGCTAAGGGCTCTACACTAGCAGATAAAGCCAAAGCAGGTGGCCTATTGGGTGCTGCTCTAGCACTAGGATCTAAAGTCGTCGATAAGGTGTCTGATGGGATTGAGGATGTTGCTGATAACTTGGGTGTCGGAGAGCAATTTGACAAAGCCAAAGAGGCGGTATCAAAAGGCAAGGATGCGCTGACGGACAAGATGGAAGATCTCAAAGATTCTGCTTCTGAGGCTGTAGACAGTGTCAAAGACAAAGCAGCAGATCTCAAGGAAGAGGCTCATGCAGCAGTAGATGGTGATGACGGAGAGAAAAAAGAAGGCGGTGTAGGATCGACGATGATGAAGGGCGGATTGCTTGGTGCAGCAGTAGCGTTGGGTGCTAAGGTAGTCGACAAGGTTTCTGATGGAATCGAATCTGCCGCTGAGAGTGTAGGCTTAGATGATACCTTGGATAAGGCCAAAGAGAAGTTGTCCGATCTTAAAGACTCAGCTTCCGAATCCGTAGACAAAGTAGCGGATAGAGTGCGACAAGAAAGTCCTGTCGATACTTCTAA
>CALFUU010000123.1 GCA_937929835.1 uncultured Saprospiraceae bacterium
AGTAATGAAAGCAAGCAGTCTTTTCAAAGTCACCCCTTTCTCTAGAGTTCGACCTTGTGGAGACATCTTGTTCTACTTGTCACACCAAATCCTTTAGATCACTCATACAACAGATATTTCTTTCTAATCATCTTGAAGTCCAATAAACCTGCTGCCCACCCTGCTCTGATTTCTTCTTCTTGTGTGCCGGCGATAATTTGTGCTTTTAGTTGATCCGTACCTGCTAGTAGATTGAAGAAATTGTCGTCATTAAAAAAGGGTACGTTTTGAGAATTGAGATTGGTATAGAAGTCTATGAGATACGATAGATCTAACCTCGTTCTATGAGGTTTGACTTTGCTGAGGTCGAGACCTTTGCAGAGGAGATTTTCATTCTTAGGGTACTTGGCGCCAGGCATCGGCACAGGTGTAAAAGAAAAATCTGAACCTGTATAAGCGGGATGGCCGATTACTTGAAATTGTTTGTTAGTACCTCTACCGACACTTACGGTAGTGCCTTCAAAAAAGCAGAGGGATGGGTAATGCCCTATGGCCATATTGTTGGGCAAGTTGGGAGAGGGTTTGACAGGTAAGATGTACTGGGCGCTATGGGTGTAGTTGTTGAGCGGAATGACTTGTAAGTTACTCTTTACTCCGCCGACGAGCCACTTTTCTCCATTGATCATTAGCGCATACTCTCCTATCGTCATTCCATAGACGACTGGTACAGGATGCATCCCTACAAAAGACTTAAATGACTCCTCTAAGACTGGCCCGTCGATAAAACTACCTAGTGGATTGGGCCTATCTAAGACAATTACAGGTAGGTTGGATTCTGCTGCGGCTTCCATCACATAATGCAGTGTAGAGATGTACGTATAGAAGCGCACTCCCACATCTTGTATGTCAAAGACAAGGATGTCCACGCCTGAAAGATCTTGTTGGCTCGGCTTCTTGTTCTTACCGTAAAGACTGATGATGGGTAGGCCTGTTTGGTTATCGACTTGATTGGCTACTTTCTGACCTGCATCTGCTTCCCCTCTAAAGCCGTGCTCTGGACTGAATATCTTGGTGATGGCTACCCCTTTGTCGAGGAGCATATCAACTAGATGTTTATCCTTCACTCTACTAGTCTGGTTGACAACGACAGCTACTTTTTTGCCTTCGAGCCTTGGCATATAAAGATCTGGTCGCTCAGCAGCTGGTGTTATCCTTCCTATATCGGCACTATTAGAAGCTTTGAGTTGGGGTGGATCTTGCTTTTGATCACAAGCGAGATTAAGGGAAGTCAAGAGTAGCAGCGTGTATAACCAATTCATAGAGACAAGGTAGTCTAAGTTTGAGATATTAGTCAAATCTATAATATGATAAACACAAAAAAACCTCATAAACCAGAGGCTTATGAGGTTCTTATCTTATCGTTGATGTCTTAGCAGCTGCAAGAGGCACAAGTGCAGTTATCGCATGTGCATTCTTTACAATTTCCGTTTTTACAAGGTTCACAGCTGCAAGTACATATATTTTTGTTATTCATTGTTGGCTGTTTTATTGATGTATTTAAATAAAAATCTAACAAACTCAACACACGAGATTAGGGCTTAAAGTTCCTGTTAGGTTAATATTTATTGCCGAATCCTATTTCAATAAATGGTATTGATTTATCTCATCCATGTCCTATGAGAACAATAAGAACTGTCCTCGCGTGTGGCCTACCCCTTTAGGGGCCAGGGGTAAGAAGATCCTCATCCAAAATTTCCGTGATTAGTTTCCTCTATAAATATCCTAAGATGAGTTGCACCCGCTTATAGCCTCCCCCCTTCAGCGGCCAGGGGTGAGAAAGGCCTACTGAACACTTTCATTTCTTCCCAGCTCTATGCTGATACTTTGCACGTTAATTGATATCCTTGCTAGGTGCTTTTTAGCGTTAGAATAAACCAGGACTTGTAATCACAAAATGGCCAAAAAGAGACTTTATGCAGTCGTTGACTTAGAAACCACAGGCGGGTTGCCTAAGCGGGATAAGATCACAGAGGTGGCTATCATTCTATTTGATGGTAAGGAGATTGTTGAAGAGTACCAGTCGCTGGTCAACCCTGAGCGCTCTATACCACCCTCTATCTCTAGGATTACCGGTATCACCAACGATATGGTCGCTGAGGCACCTAAGTTTTATGAGATAGCCAAGAGAGTGATAGAGCTGACGGAAGGCGCCATCTTTGTAGCACATAATGTGCGCTTCGATTATCAGTTTTTGAGCTATGAGTTTAGGTCTTTAGGGTACACCTTTACCAGAAGAAATCTGTGTACTGTTAGGCTCTCGAGAAAGGCCTTCCCGCTTATCAAGTCTTATAGTCTCGGCAATCTCATCAGATATTTCAATATCAAGGTGGAGCACAGGCATAGGGCTTTTGATGATGCGAAGGCGACGACTATTTTGCTGAAGAAAATATTTGATCAACAAGCCTCTGGTGAAGGTGTGGATGCACTGGTGGATAAGAGTCTCCAACTCACCAAGTTACCTAAGGCGCTCAAGCTAGAAGATGTAGAAGTGTTGCCAGAGGAGTGTGGAGTGTACTATTTCAGAGATGCGAAGGGATTTGTTATCTATATCGGCAAGAGCATCAATATCAAGAAACGTGTCAAGCAACATTTCTCTAAGCAGACCAAGAAGACAGATAAGCTCTTTCAGAAAGTTGCTGATATCTCTTATGAGATTACAGGTAGTGAACTCGCTTCTCTGCTAAAGGAATCCAAGGAAATAAAAGATGTCCAACCGGAAATCAATAAAATTCAAAAGACCAAGTTGTACAATTACGCCATAGAAAAGAGCAGTGATAAGTCCGGCTACGCCAAGTACAAAATTGTCAAAGGCGATAAAACAACCAACCCTCTCTCCTATTACGGCTCAAGAAAATCTGCCCTCAATCACATCGAGCAGATCGGAGAATCGTTTATGCTCTGTCATAAGATTAATGGCATCGACAAATCCAAGAATACCTGCTTTGCTTATGAGGTGCAGAAATGTGCTGGTGCCTGTATAGGTGAGGAGTTGCCCTATGATTATAATGAGCGCTTTGAAGAAAGTTTGGTGTTGGTCAATCGCCTATTTGAAGAGAATTTCTTGCTGCTAGAAGAAGGCCGCTCACCAACAGAGAAAGCGGTTTTTCTAGTGGAGGACGGACACTATCGTGGCTTTGGTTATGTGGATGGGGCTGATGTTGCCTATGGCATAGAAGAGCTCAAAGAAGCCGTCAAGTATACACCGCTAAATCCAGAAGCTGACTTGATACTTAGAAATTATATGTGGAGTCACGTGGGCCTAGAGCAGATTCACTTTTAGACAAACTCTCTCGTAGATAAGATTTGGGCCATTTCACTTTGCAAAGCTTGGGCTTTGAGTCTGGCTGCATCTGCAAAGTCCTCCCCATCGCTTGCGTAGATAATCCCGCGAGAAGAATTGACGATCAGCCCAACTTTATCATTCAGGCCATACTCCGCTACAGCAGTAAGTGAGCCACCTTGAGCACCGACCCCAGGCACGAGGAAGAAATGGTCAGGGACGATCTTTCTGATCTCGGCAATGTAATCTGCTTGTGTTGCGCCTATGACGAACATTGTATTGTCCGCACTACCATACTCTGCACAGCGCTTGAGCACGGCTTCGTGTACTTTTTCTCCAGACTTTAATTCTAGTTGTTGGAAATCTTGGCTACCTGCATTGGACGTCAATCCAAGGATGATAATCCACCTATCGGGATATTCTAGAAATGGCCCGACAGAATCCTCTCCCATATAGGGTGCGACAGTGAGGGCATCTGCATCATAGTAATCGAAGAAACTGCGTGCATACAAGCGAGACGTATTGCCGATGTCTCCCCGCTTGGCGTCGGCTATTACCAAGATATCATCTGGTATATAGTCTATCGTCTTTTTGAGGGACTGCATACCAGCAGGGCCTAACGCTTCATAGAAAGCCGTGTTGGGCTTGTAAGCAATGACCAGGTCAGCTGTCTTGTCAATGATCTGCTTGTTAAACTCAAAGATGGGGTCTTCCATATCTCCGAGATGCGCAGGTATCCTATTGATATCGGTATCTAGACCGACACAGAGAAAGGATTGCTTAGCCAATATGTTGTCTAGGAGGGCTTGACGGCTCATATTTCTATACCATTCACAGCTTTGACACCCTGTATTTCTGGGTGTTTGGATTTAAGAGTTTGCTCGACGCCGGCCTTCATCGTCATAGCGGACATAGAGCAGTTGATACAGTTCCCGAGCCACTTGATGTGGACGACCATATCTTCTGTTATATCCACAACTTCGATATTGCCGCCATCTACAGCGAGATGCGGTCTTATCTCATTGAGCGATAAATCTACTTCTTTGAGGAAGTCCTGTTTTTCAGTATCTGACATAGTGGTCATATGGCGAAGGTACTATAAATATTAGCTTTGGACGTTCATACCGACTATCTGAGTAGGTGGTAACATTTCGTTTCTTAGATTCACTTGCTGGACAGTTTTCTTGGCTACCTCCATAAAGGACTTGCTGATCTCTGTTCCTGTGGACAAGATAGCGGGCTTTCCGATATCTCCACCCACGCGGACATCCATAACTAAGGGTAGTTGTCCCAGTAAGACACTATTAGACATCCGAGCCATGGTCTTACCTCCGCCCTCACCGAAGATTCTATACTTCTTGGTCGGGTTGTCTTCAGGGGTAAACCAAGACATATTCTCTACGATGCCGACTATAGGTACTCTGATGTTTTCTAATCTGAACATATTCATAGCCTTGACCGCATCTGCTACTGCGACCTCCTGAGGTGTCGTCACTATGATGGCTCCAGTTAGTGGTAAAGTTTGTACCAGTGTCAACTGTATATCTCCCGTCCCTGGTGGCAAGTCTATAATAAGATAATCCAGTTCTGGCCAGATGACTTCGTTGGCGAACTGCTTGATGATCCCACCCAAGCGAGGCCCTCTGAGTACGACTGCTTTCTCTGGTTCTACGATATTCCCAATGCTGATGGTATGGAGACCGTATTTCTCTATCGGGAGGATTCTGTGGCGCCCGTACATCTGCTTGATAACAGGTTTCTCTTCTTTGATACCCAACATCGTCGGTATCGAAGGGCCATAGAGATCCGCATCCATAAGGCCTACGCGGGCACCCATTTCTTTGAGGCCGAGGGCTAGGTTCGTTGAGACAGAAGATTTACCTACACCACCTTTGCCAGAAGCGACAGCGATAATATTGGTCACTTGAGCGAGTGGTCGCTCCTTGCCTCCTTTGGCAAAGTGAATATCAATCTGAGCTTGTGGGTAGACAGTTTGTATGGCTTTGACGAGGTTTTCATGCAGTTGGAACTTTGCCGTCTCTGCAAGACTCGCTGATTCCACGGCGAAGGATACAGCGTTGTCTTTGATTTTGAGGTCTTTGATGAGTCGCATTGTTACCAGGTCCACTCCTGAATCGGGGTCTATGACCGATCTAAGGGCTGTAACTAGTTTGTTATTATCGATACTCATATTGTTCCTTGTGTTGTATTACCTCATTAAACGCTAAATAGCTCTAGACTGTTTAGCTATAGAAGCCCGCTTCTCAGTTCGACAAACATAATGAAAAGTGCTATATCAAATCCTGCATATTAACAGGTATTAGAAAGGGATAATCATACCTTTGTCTTGCGTATCAGAAAATGCAGATGAGGGTCTATAGAGATTTAAAGACACTACCAGAATTTAACAAAACAGTCATCACTATCGGTTCGTTTGATGGTGTACATACTGGGCATCAGTGGATACTGAGTCGGCTCAATGAGTTGTCTCGACAAGATGATAGTGAGACGGTTGTCATCACTTTTTATCCCCATCCGAGGAGTGTCGTCTATCCAAAAGATAAAAGCTTGAGGCTGCTGTCTTCACTTGAGGAAAAGATTGCCTTGTTTGAATCTTTCGGTGTTGATCATCTGGTGGTCGTCCCTTTTACCATAGAGTTCTCGCAGATTTCTCCTTTAGAGTATATTCAAGATTTTTTGGTCAAGTATTTTTCTCCTGCACAAATAGTGATCGGTTACGATCATCGGTTTGGTCTTAATAGAGCTGGGAGTATTGATCTCCTCCGTATGCACCAAGAGACATATGGATACCAAGTCACAGAAATCGTCAAACAGGAAATAGAAGAGATTACAATCAGCTCGACTAAGATTCGGACGGCTCTTCAAGATGGTAATCTAGAATTGGCCAATCGCTTGCTCAATCATCCGTATAGACTTTCTGGTCTTGTCATCAAAGGCCAACAACTTGGAAGTAAGTTGGGTTATCCCACAGCCAACTTAGAAGTAGAAGATGCACACAAGCTGTTGCCCAAGGATGGCATCTACGCTTGTAAGGTAGACATTGAAAATGAGACCTTTGGCGGGATGCTCTACATCGGTCAGATCCCTACGTTAAAGAATAAAAAGAAAACAATCGAAGTCAATATTTTTGATTTTGATGAAGACATCTATGGTCAGCGTATCAGTATTCAAGTGTTGCAGTTTTTGCGGGAAGATGAAAAGTTTGATAATCTTCAAGGACTACAAAAGCAGCTCGCCAAAGATAAGGTAGATAGTCTGGCCTACCTATCGGGAGATTATAATCCCAAAAGAAAACTTGATACGACGATTGCTATATTGAATTATAATTCTCTAGATTTCTTGGAGATGTACTTGCCTTTGCTATTGGACAGCAGTACTGCAGAGTTTGATATTGTAATGATTGATAACGCCAGTACAGATGAATCGGTGGAGTATGTTGAAGATCACTTTCCAGAGATAGAGATCGTACGGTTGGACAAAAATTATGGCTTTGCGGAAGGCTACAATCAAGGTCTAGTGGCTGTAAAAACCAAATATGCCGTTCTCCTCAATTCTGACGTAGAGGTAACAGAGAATTGGTTAGATCCGCTCATAGCGTTTATGGAATCTAACAAGGCATACGGTTCAGTGATGCCAAAGATAAGATCTGTAGAGGAGAGGGATTCATTTGAATATGCAGGTGCCGCGGGCGGATACTTAGATCGATGGGGATATCCTTACTGTCGAGGCCGTCTCTTTGATACTGTGGAAAAGGATACGGGCCAGTATGATGATGTGCAAGATGTGTTTTGGACTACTGGGGCTGCTATGGTTGTTCGAACTGACCTATTCAAGAGGCTAGGTGGTTTTGATGGGGCTTACTTTGCACACCAAGAGGAAATAGATTTGTGTTGGCGAATGCATAAGGCAGGATATAAATTGGCAGTGGTGCCTGAGTCTGTTGTATATCACGTGGGAGGTGGCACTTTGGATTATGGTTCTGCAAGAAAAGTCTATCTCAATTTCAGGAATAGTCTCTTTACACTTTTTAAAAATGAAGAGGGTTGGGGTCGTTTGACGAAGATTTTTGTACGATTGATTTTGGATGGTATAGCGGGTGTAAAGTTCTTATTGAGTGGAGAGCTCAGGACTTTCTGGGCAATACTAAGAGCACACTTTGCTTTCTATGGAAGTGGCTTGGCCTTACTCAGTAAGCGCAAAGAGAATAAAGAGAAAATAAAATCAGTGCAAATCGGCCCATCGAATTCAATCGGGAAAACAAATTTCTCGGTTGTCGTGGCATACTATATAAAAGGACAAAAATTATTTACTGACCTACCCAAAGAGAAATGAAGAAAAAACGTTGGCAAATAATATTTGAGGATGACGATATAATTGTCATTGACAAACCGGCTCCTTATCTAACCATACCTGATAGATACGATAAGACCAAGCCTAATCTTGTTTCTACTCTATCAGAGAAGCGAGATGACGTATTCATCAACCATCGATTGGACAAAGAGACCAGTGGCTTGATTGTCTTTACAAAAAATGAAGCTGCACACAAGCATCTATCACAACAGTTTATGGATAGGTCAGTAGATAAGCACTACCTAACTCTAGTCAATAGAAAACCAGTGGAAGAAGTGGGGTTAATAGACCTCGCAATATCACCCTCTGGAGTACGAAATAAGGGTATGATTCTAGATGCTTCTGGAAAAGAAACATTGACAAAGTATCGCATCTTAGAATCCTGGAATCGCTATAGTCTGTTGGAGGTAAAGTTATTGACTGGCCGCCAGCACCAGATAAGGGTGCATATGAAAGCTATACGTTGTCCTATAGTTTGTGATCCAATGTACGGAGATGGGAAACCTTTTATGCTCTCCGATATCAAGAGAAGGATCAATCGAGATCGTGAGACAGAGGAGCGACCTTTATTGAGTAGAGTGGCTCTGCACTCTTCTATGTTGAGTTTTGATCATCCGACGAGAGGAGAGCGACTCACTTATGAGTCTGCCTTACCTAAAGATATGAAAGCTGTGGTGCATCAGTTAGGAAAAATTAAGTAAGAGGGTCTGTCAGATATTGTCATGCCCTTGTCACTTAATCATCTAGCTTGCTGACCCATTCATCCCACTCAGCACTCAAGGCTTCTACTTTTTCCTCTAGTGGGTTAAGTTTCTTGACAGCTTCAGTACCTTCGGGTGAGTTGTAGAAGCTGGCGTCCATTAGTTTCTCTTGTATAGATTTGATCTCTTCCTCCGCTTCCGCCATACGCTTCTCTACCCTAGAGATATTTCTATTGATTTTTTTGCGCTCATCATAGCTAAGCTCGGACTTTTGTGATTTCTTGTCTCCTGATGTAGTTTTGTTGTTTTCTGTCTTAGAGAGATCTCGGACGTCGTCCATCTTTCTCTTTTCGAGAACATAATCTAGATCACCAAGATGCTGTATAACTTTACGATCTCGAAATTCATAAGTGATCTCTACAGTACCTCTGAGTATTTCTCTATCGTGAGAGACAATAATCAAGGTGCCTGGATAGTCTAGTATAGCTTGCTTGAGGATTTGCTTGGCTTGTATGTCTAGATGGTTGGTAGGCTCATCGAGTATGAGGAAATTTGATTTCTGGGACACAAGACAGGCCATAGCTAATCTTGATTTCTCCCCTCCACTCAATACGGAGACTTTCTTCTCAGCTTCTTCTCCAGAGAATCCAAAAGCGCCTAGGATAGATCGCCCCTTGGTTCTTAACTCTGGCTCTGCTTTGTCCTCGATGGTTTCTAGAGCAGTCAGTTTTTCATTGAGTTCCTCGGCTTGATCTTGAGCGAAGTAGCTGACCATAACATTGTGACCGAGATCTACCGTTCCTTTTTCATATGGCAAACTCCCACTGATCATCTTCACAAGTGTAGACTTCCCCTGCCCATTCTGTCCTACAAAGGCAACCTTCTGACCACGTTCTATAGTCAGTGAAATATTCTCAAGAACTTTCTTGTCGCCATAAGATTTGTAGGCGTCTTTTACTGTGGTCACTATCTTTCCTGGCTTACCGACGACAGGAAACTGTATGCTAATTTTAGTCAAGTCCTCTTCGGTCAACTCTATGCGCTCCATCTTGTCGAGCTGCTTCTTCATAGATTGAGCCATTTTTGTTTTAGTGGCCTTGGCCATAAATCTTGTGATGGTGCGCTCTTTCTCCTTAATTACTTTTTGCTGATTGACATAGGCTTGTTGCTCTTTCTCTTTCCGAAGGGCACTTTCGGCCAGGTACTTTTTGTACTTTACTTTGTAGTCTCCTATTTTTCTATTGGACAATTCTAGAATTCTAGTCGCTACATTCGACATAAAGTCTACATCGTGAGAAATAAAAAGAATGGCTCCTGTAAACTGTTGTAGGTACTTTTCAAACCAGATTAGTGCCTCGATATCTAAGTGATTGTCCGGCTCATCTAAGAGCAACAAATCTGGTCTTGAGAGAAGCAGCTTTGACATTTGTACACGCATCTTCCAGCCTCCTGATAAGGTAGAAATAGGCTGATCAAGTTGCTCTTCTTTAAATCCAAACCCTTTTAGTATTTTGGCTGTTTCCGCGAGTGGGTTGTGGATTGTTTGGTTATTAAAGTAAGTCTGACATTCATCTAATTCTTCAATCAGTTGTGTCAGTTTCTCTGCATCCGTTTCTGTTTCTAGCTTTGTATTGATTTGATCTAAGCGTTCTTTTGTCTTAAAGTATTCATCAAAGCATTCTAGGCAAACTTCTCTGATCGTTTTGTTGTCTTCAAAATCTAGGTGCTGGGAGAGATAACCTATCCTTGTTTCGTTGGGTATGCTGATATTACCTGATTCAGGAGACAATTCCTTAGTGATGACTTTAAAAAGAGTCGTTTTTCCTGCGCCATTTTTTCCTACGAGGGCGACTTTATCACCTGGAGAAATAACAAAAGATATGTTGTCAAAAAGAACCCTGTCTCCAAATAAAAGTGAAATATTCTGTATACCGTACACTGCTTAGTTCTTAGAGTTATGAGGAGGAATATGGGCGATTACAGAATACGTATTGCCTTTATGTGTGAGTGTTTCCGACCATAGTTTATCTGATTTACTACTAAATGCATAATTAGCAAACCAATCAGATACTACCCAGGATCCAGACGCCAGCTCCCCATCTAATTGCCCTCCTGACCAGCCACTATACCCAATATAAAAACGAACTTCTCGACTCCTGATGACACCTGTATTAATTAGAAAAATAAGTTTTTCGAAGTTGCCACCCCAATAAAGTCCTTTTGTTATAGCGGTACTTTCTTCTAATATATCACCCTTGGTATGTATGTAATGTATTGTATCTGTAGCGACAGGTCCACCATAGAAAACATCATAACTATCTTCTGAAGTAATCGCAGGTATTAATTCTTGAATTTCTGCTTTGACTGGTTTGTTAAGGATAAATCCTACTGTGCCGTCTTCACGATGTTCTGTTATGCCGACAACAGCCCTTTTAAAAAAGCTATCATCCATAAATGGTTGAGCAATAAGAATCTTGCCTTGTGTGACCTTAGGTTTCTTCACTAATCTTAAACTTGACTAACATTAAGACTTCTGTCAACTCTTCTGAGAAATCCGCTCAATACCTTTGCACCATATTCTATAAAATCGGTATGGCCATCTGCAACCATATTCTGCATACTCTGCGTCCACTTGACAGGACTAGTGAGTTGGGCAATTAGGTTGCTTTTTATTTTTTCTGGATCGGTTTCAGGGAGCCCATTCACATTCTGATATACGGGTATATCTGGAGTTATGAAGTTTGTCTTGCTTATGGCTTCTTCTAGTTCAACTTTAGCCTCTTCCATTAGAGGTGAGTGAAATGCTCCATTGACATTCAATACAAGGGCCCTTCTTGCACCTTTTTCCTTGGCGACATCCACAGCTTTGTTAATCCCACTTACCGAACCAGATATGACCAACTGTCCTGGGCAGTTGTAATTAGCAGCCACAACAATATCTTCAATCCCATTACATATAGATTCGACTTGATCATCTTCGAGACCAAGAATAGCAGCCATTGTGCCTTCATTGTTGTTACAAGCTTTTTGCATCGCATTAGCTCTCTTAGATACGAGTCTAAGTCCATCTTCAAAGCTCAAAGTGCCATTAGCGCACAGTGCTGTTAGTTCTCCTAAAGAATGGCCAGCAACACCACTTGCCACCACATCATTTTGATTAAGGCTGTATTTCACAAAGGAATTGAGAAAGACGGCAGGTTGAGTAACGCTAGTTTGCTTGAGTTCGTCTTCTGTGCCATCGAACATTGTTTTTGATAAACCAAAGCCCAAAATTTCATCTGCCTTGTCGAACCATTCTTTAGCTTGACTATTGCTTTCATACATCTCTTTTCCCATACCTGGTGTCTGAGATCCTTGCCCTGGAAATAATAAGATTGCCATTTTATAAATACTGTTTCAGATGATAGAATAGAAATGTCAAGTCACTAATTAACTCTTAGCCCCAGTGAGTTTAAGGAATTCGTTTCTGGTTTCAGCGTTTTTAAATACACCTGTAAATGCCGAGGTCGTCGTCATAGAATTTTGTTTCTCAACACCTCTCATCATCATACACATATGAGCGGCCTCCACGATTACGGCTACGCCTAATGGACTAAGTGCACCATCTATACATTCCAGTATTTGATGGGTCAATCTTTCTTGTACTTGCAATCTTCTTGCAAAAACATCGACTACGCGTGGTATTTTACTCAGCCCAACTATTTTGCCATCAGGAATATAAGCGACGTGGACCTTCCCATAGAACGGCAGCATATGATGCTCACATAGTGAATAAAGCTCGATATCCTTGACCAATACCATATTGTTGTATCCCTCGTGAAATACAGCAGCTTTAAGAATCTTCACTGGATCTTGAGTATAACCCTGTGTTAAGAACTGCATAGCTTTAGCAGCTCTTTCAGGGGTTTTTAGCAATCCTTCTCTTTGGACATCCTCCCCTACAGATTCTATGATTTCTTTATAATTCTTCTGGATTTGATCAGTTGTTGCCTTGTCGTAGCTCTCTTTCTTGGAATAGCTCATTAACTTCTTGATTAGCCTACAAATAAACAGCTAAAAGGCGAATTAGTACAGCAGATATTGCAATATATAGCTAGAAGGTAGAGCTTATTCTAATCCATTGATAGTGGTCTTTAGTCTATATCATTTGATATTATGGGCTTATCACTCTACATTACTAGTGTGAACTGGATAGACTTCAAGAATATCAAAGAAGATGTGCTGCAAACCAAAGGCTTCTTCCATTTCAGCTTTTGGGTGATGTTTTACTTCTTTATGGTGCTCATAGAAAGAGGCACCTATCCTACCTGGTTTGTTTTGGTGGATAAGTTAGTGGATGTCTCATTTTTCATACTTATTGTTTATACAAATGTGCTCTTTCTCATACCTCGGTATCTGCAGAAAGAGAATCTCATTGCCTATCTATTGATGCTCATTATGCTGGTCTTGATTGTGACACCCATCTTAATGCTATGCTATCTCATTCTCTACAGCAGTAATTATGACTTCAGTACTCAAATAATTGATAACAGAACATCCATTTTCTTGAGATGCTTGCTTGTTGGCTTGACATCTACGGGTTGGAAAGTAACCTCAGATTGGTATCAATTACAAGGTGAAAAGAGGGAGTTGGAGAGCCAAAATCTCCAATCTGAGCTTAAGTTTCTCAAATCTCAAATCAATCCACATTTCTTCTTTAATACACTTAATAATCTTTATGCATTGACGCTAAAGAAGTCTGACTTAGCTCCAGAGATAGTTTTGCGTCTGTCTGAGATGATGCGCTATATGCTATATGACAGTAACGAAAAAGTCGTAGCATTGGAGAGTGAGATTAACTACGTTATCAATTATATAGAGTTAGAAAAGCTGAGACAAAGCGCTGATTTTCAAATCAATTTTGATGTAGAAGGGTCAGTTACTGGGCAAAAAATTGCTCCGCTTATGTTTATTCCTTTTCTGGAGAATAGCTTTAAGCATGGGCTCGACGCTCAGATTAAGAGAGGATTTGTGAATATTAAGATGAAACTCAATGATGCTTCGGTACAACTGGATATTGAAAACTCTAAACCCCCTTCTCTGCCGACACATATCCTGAAACCCCAAAAGTCAGGCGGTATAGGTTTAGAAAATGTAAAGAGGCGATTAAAATTACTCTATCCCGATAGACATCACTTAGATATTGTAGATAATCCAAATTCTTATAAAGTATTACTAAACATTCAATTTACTTAAGAGATATGATACGAACATTAATTGTGGACGATGAGCCTTTAGCGCTGGACATACTTGAAAACTATATCAGCAAACTCCCTGATCTTGAGTTGATTGGAAAATGTGATAATGCAATAGATGCCAATGATTTAATTCAGAAAGGTGAAGTCGATTTAGTTTTTCTGGACATCAGTATGCCTCAGATGACAGGTTTAGAATTGGTTAAGTCGCTTTCTAATCCCCCTAAAGTTGTCTTTACAACGGCCTATGCAGAACACGCTGTTGAGGGATTTGAATTAAATGCTACAGATTATCTTATGAAGCCTATTGCTTTTGATCGTTTTCTCAAAGCGGTGAATAAGGTCAAAGAATCTACGGATGCCAATGTAGCCAGTGGGGTCGCTCACAGCGATGATTTCTTTTTTGTAAAAGCAGATAAAAAACTAGTGAAAGTTAAATTCTCTGAGATTCTTTATATCGAAGGTCTCAAAGATTATGTCATTATAAAAAAAGAAACGGGTCGTGTCATCGCACTACAAACGATGAAGAGTCTACAAGCCAAGTTGCCTAGTAATCTATTCCAGAGAGTTCACAGATCATATATTGTTAGTATTCCTAGGATCAATGCGGTTGTCGGAAATGCCATAGAACTGACGGAGGATAATAAAGCCAAGCACATTCCTATAGGAAAAAATTATAAAGATGATGTTCTATCTATTGTAGAGAAGAATAAGTTGTAAGGAGACTTTGTTGTCAAAAAAGCATTTTACGAAATCCCTATACAGAAGATCTAAGATTCGAGTTCCAACTCATATACCCCAAATGCAAAGATTGCTGAGGTAATTTCAGATGTACACTTGTGAATCACCTGATACACACCGGATATAATATACTAGGAAACAAAAAGATTTACTGAGTGATAAAAACCTTCTTGGTTATAGTTCTGTCACTACTCTGTATTCTAACAAGATAGATACCCTCCGTAAGCTCCGCAATATTAATGGACTGATCGAAGTGAGGAGTCGTTGTATAAGAGCTTAATAGTCTGCCTGTTACATCCATAATATCTACTTGATCGATAAGACCATTGGAACTGATATTAAGATCTTGGTAAGCGGGATTTGGAAATATAGTAGCTAGGAATTCGCTATGTGATTTTTCCTCTGATGAGTCACTTTCTTTGATGACTTCTACAATTGATTCATAGTTAGGGTGAGTAAAATAATTACCGTAGTAATCTGTCGATATGATGTTTGTAAGTGTGACTGGTAATGAATTAACATATTCTGATTCTCTAAAGCCGCCTAATTCATCTTCCACTATAAATGAAAGTGTTCCCACTATACCAATACCATCTGCTGATCCTCTGCCCGCTCTTGAGATGGCAATGTCTACTCTACCATCTTCTGGTACAATCTCGAAGTCAAAAGCATTGCTGTTAGAAGCTAACCAAGAATTATCTGCTTGCACAAAATCTACAGTTGATGAATCCATCACTTCTGCATCTATATTGAAGCTGAAAGCAAATCCCTGCATATCGATAGCAGGAAAATTGGCATCTCCTACCATTATATCAATATGGACATATTCTCCTGAGTCAATATCTGTAGACTGTGGAACAAAGTAAATAGGCACTTCTGATATTACAGACTCTACCGTGGCTTGAAACTCACTGACATTACCATAATACGTCTCTATATCACTTAAGTCTTCTGCGTCTATAAATCCATTTCCATCTGAGTCTCCACACTTAAGGTCAATAGTTGAGTTGAGCTGTGAAAATCCCCAATCATCAGCATACTGACCAGTCCAGACCTCATTAAAATCATTCGATCTTGTATTGCCACCAGATCCTATATTGAGACCTAAATCTAAAACATCTTTAATATTGACTAAACCATCATCATTATGATCTCCTCTGTATACACAATCCTCTAGGCAGAGACAATCAGTATTTGAAGAGGCGACTACATTAACATCTATTTTTACAATTTCACCACAGGCACCTGAAGCCGAACAATATTCTATGTCAAATTCGTCAGTACCCGTATACCCAGGATTAGGTTCATAAACAATCAGATGCTCCTCTGTCAGAGTATCGCAAGCAGTCACTATAATGCCGTTAGCATCTATAATTTGCAAGCTGCCATTACTAGGTTCTACAGACACAGTGAAGTCAAAACCCGTAACCGGTGTATTGTGTCTTACTTTAAGTACTTGGTTCTCAACAATATCAAAATTGTAAGCTGCTTCATTTATTGGCGCATAATCATCCACAAGTACAGTGATCGTACCTGTATAGACAACTGTACCAGACAGCACTTTGTATATGAAAACCTTATCCCCTGTAAAACCAGCTGGTGGTGTATAACTAAGTACACCATTTGACAAAGAGGTCAATTCTGGTGAATGGTAAACTACATTCAGATCCGACTTCAGATCATTTTCCAGTACATCGAATGTAATAGATCCATCAGCAGCGACATAGACTCTATCATCGACAATAAATGAGCCATTGAGATTTTTGTCAAGGACTATAGCAGTATAGGTCACCATTCCTCCAGCAGGAGTTGTAAACTGAAATTCTTCAGTACCAACGAATGAACTTTCTGGCCTGTAAGACCAAATATTTTGATCCAAGTGGACTACGATACCATTTTGCGGTTGGTTCGATAACACAAACTCGTTAGAAGGCAGATGCAACGTAAGGTCGCCTTTATTATCTGTGAAACGTTCTAAACTTAACTGAACTGAGTTGTCCTCTTGATATATGTAAGCCTTTGCTGAGTTGATGTTTCCTAGACTGTCCTCTATGAAATAAAGAATCTCCGCTCGATTATCTGTGAGTAAGTACTCAATTGCATCGTTGATTATACTGGCAGTACATCCTTCTGCATAACCTATTCTGACAAGATCTACTGGACCATCAGAGGATGAGTCGTTAGACGTAGGAGCAAAGGAACCAGAGCCAGACGCATCTACAATAAAGTCATTTTCTGCCTCTACTTTACTCGTTTTAGCAAGGCTGTATAAAGTGCTGAATCTAATATTAGCAAGACCCACATTACTACCTTGGTCATAGTATTCAACAATTATCTTAGAATCACCAATGACATTGGGTGCAGTCTTGTAATTAAGCACAAACAAGCTGGAACCGACAGAAGTAGCATCAAAATTGATAGAATCAATAGCTAAGCTGTCAAAGGCAAGTATTTTGGGTAACTGACTAGAATTGAAGTAAACTGATTCCCATATACCAGCCTTTGTATCAACATACATCCGTTCGTCATTGAGTTGAGCACTCACTGAGAAGGTAAAAAGTAAGAAGATAAGTACAGTAAAAAATCTCATTCAGCTGAGGAATCGTTTTGATTGAAACAAATATACTTTGAAGTATGCTTAAAAAGAAGTTTTTTGTAGCAATTATTAATTTAACATATATTGCTGATTATCAGCGCTTTCTACTCAACGTAATCGCTGTCAAAATTGCTGCCTCAATACAATTTGTATTAATATTTGTTTTACTACATAAGTGACTGTAATTGTGAATTGTATACATTAGTATTATTTATAATATGTAATTTATTTGGAAGGAATTCGCATATATCAATTGCTCAGCAAAGCCAGTCGACCTCAGTTAAATAGGTTCGAAAAATTTATCTCATCGCCATACTTCAACAAGAATGCGCCCATTACTGCGCTATCTGAGGTTCTTATTCAATCAATAAAAGCGGAAACTATCCCTCCCAGTAAACACGATTTCTGGAATAACAGCATTAAAGCTACCAAGGGTGAGTATGATGACCTTAAATTCCGTAAAATCTGTAATGACGTCCTAGATCGATACGAACAGTTCTTGATTAATGAAGAACTTGCAAAGAATCGACTGCTTAAATCAAATCTGCTATTGTCCTCAATTAAGGAAAATAAGCTAATCGGCTTGGCCGAAAAACACATAAGCAAGTCCGCTAAAGTCATAGAAAGATCTGTAGACCAATCTGCAGATTTTTACTTGCAAAAATATATGTATAACAAGTCCATTTATAATCTCAAGACTAATTATGAAAAAAAGGCTCAGATAAAAAAGACTATCGATTCCATCACCTATAAAGATTTGTCAGAAAACTTAGATGCGTTTTATGTTATAGAAAAATTACGTCACGCTACTGATGTTTTGTCGTGGCGTAAGATCTACAAATCAAATATTGAGGTTGATATATCGACAGCATTGATGATGATAGACAACCTAAACCTAAGTGAAATACCAGCGGTAAAGATTTATCATCTCATGTACCTGCTTATGTCAGACGACGGTACGCAATCTGACTTTAAGTTACTACGTGGATTAGCAGAAGAGCAGATAGATGTGTTTCCAGCCTCAGAACGAAGGGAAATCCTAGATGTACTTCTCACCTATTGTATAAAAGAAAGTAATAAAGGTTCTTCCGTGCTTTATGAAGACTTGCTTAACCTATATGATTGGGGTATAGATTCTGAAATTATGCTGGAAAATGGAACGCTTTCTCCAACAACTTTTCGAAATTACGTACTAGCGGGATTGAGATCCAGTTCATATCCTGAGGTTGAAAAATTTATAAAACTCCGGGCACCACTTCTAGAACAAAAGCATAGAGAAAATGCTGTATACTTTAGCAGTGCAAGATTAAATTTCTACAAGAAAGATTATAATGAGGTCATTACTAATTTGAGTAAAGTTAATTACGATGACGTATTCTATGCGGTAGAATCTAGAATGCTTTTAATGGCCACATATTTCGAAAACGGAGACTTTGATCCATTAGAATCAACCGTTGATGCATTTTTGAAATTCTTACAGCGTGAAAAGAAACTTGAGAGCTTCAAGAAGAATGCATACCTTAATTTTTGTAAATACTTACGACGCTTCATACAATTCAAAGAAAAAGACTACGATGTCTTTATGGCTAAAATCATTGAGACCAATCCTATGTACAATAAGGCCTGGCTCCTCAAAAAAGTAGAAGCCTACAAAGCTTGATTCAGAGCCTCTTTGTACGTTTTTAGGCAGCGCTCTCTAGCCTCTTTATGATCCACAATAGGCTCAGGATAGTCCTCAGTATCTAACTCAGGCACCCATTTCTTTATGTATTTCAGATCTTTGTCAAATTTCTTTTGCTGTGAGGTTGGATTGAATATACGAAAATAAGGTGCTGCATCTGTCCCACATCCCGCTGCCCACTGCCACCCTCCATTGTTGCTCGCTAAATCAAAGTCCAACAATTTCTGTGCAAAATAGGCTTCGCCCCAGCGCCAATCAATCAACAAATGCTTAGTCAGAAAACTTGCCACCACCATACGGACACGATTATGCATATGACCCGTATTGTTGAGCTCTCGCATACCTGCATCTACAATCGGATAGCCTGTCTTGCCTGCACACCAAGCTTGAAATTCCGTCTCATTATTTCTCCAAGGAATCTTCTCATATTTATCTCTAAAGGCAGAGTTCTCTACCTTCGGAAAATTGGCCAGAATTTGACTATAGAAATCTCTCCACACCAACTCGGAAAGAAAAGTATCTGATAAGCCTTGCGCTTTTCTGGCTTTCTCTCTGATACTAATGGTACCAAATCGCAGATGGATCCCTAGCCTACTTGTGCCATTAACAGCCGGAAAGTTTCTTTGCTCTTCATATTTTTTAATGAGACCTTGCGAGACCGTTTTGTCCGGGATAGGAATTTGAGTTGAGGCAAACCCCATTTTTCGAAGTGGTATTAATGCTTCTTTATCACATTGATTTATGGAA
>CALFUU010000124.1 GCA_937929835.1 uncultured Saprospiraceae bacterium
GCGATAGGAAACATCATCGTATACCCATACAGCGGTATGCGGTTACCTGACTTGTTCATCGCAAAATCTAGGATCGCAGGCTGATTAGATACCATCCCCATAAGTATAGAAAAAGGTAGCTTCACCCATTTGTATCCTACTAATAGAATAGATAGCGCGGTCAATAGTGAAATGATAACACTAGCAGCAAAAATCCATATAGCTGCAAGATTGAGACTATGCGCAAATGAACTTCCTGAATTAATGCCTATGCCCGCCAGTAGAAGGATAAGCCCTATCTGCTGCAGAGTGACAGTAGAGGAGTAGGGTAGTGTCCAGACTAGACTGCCTGTTCTCCTAAGTGCCCCCAGTATCAGCCCCACGATAAGCGGTCCCCCAGCATAACCGAGCTTGAAACTAAAAGTACCTAATGGAATCTCTATCATCCCTAAGACTAGGCCTAACCCTATACCCAGCCCAAATGAAAAGATATTCACTTTAGAAGACGCAGTATAGGAATCCCCAAAAAACTCAGCCAGCGCTCTCAAGTCTTTTCTTCTTGCTATAAATCTTATCCTATCTCCCAGCTCTAATACCGTATTATCTGTGGCCAACATATCGATATCACCACGTCTTATTCTCGTAATGACTGCATTAAATCTCTTGCCGAGACTCAGTGTGCTCAATGGGTGCCCGACGACGGCAGGATCAGATACGAAGATTCTTCTTACGTCAAATTGAGATCTGTCAAACTCTAGATGTGAGTTGGCTTCAGTCCCTAAGTCAGCGATGGCTTTATCAAGGTCTTCTCTGGCACCAACCATCATCACGATATCTCCTAGTTTGAGCTCTAGATCCCAATTGGCCAATCGACTCTCTTCTCCTCTGATAATACGTGCAAATACCAAATCCCAATCAAATTCTTTTCTGATGTCTCTGATGGCTTTACCATGCAGATCGTCATTGGTTATCTTTACAGTTGCAGAGCTCAAAAAAGTATCAGAAGGGTATTGCTTACGCAGTTTTCGCTTTTCTTCAGTGTAGTCTATCTTCAGCCATTTTTCCATCATAACGATGGCGATAATTCCACCCATTACCCCCATAGGGTAGGACAATGAATAACCTATCACAGCTTCGTTGATTAGTTGTGATCCCGCCGACTCTCCAGTATTGTTGATATAATCAATGACGCCGGCTAGTGCTGGTGTATTGGTTGTGCTTCCAGAATAGATGCCTGTTATAGTCGCAACACTTAATCCGAATAGACCAAAGACCACAATAGCAATAATGCCAGAGAGTGCCAGCATCGTCATTATAAATGCAAAGTCTCTCAGACCATTTTGCTTGTAAGACTTAAAGAAGGCTGGACCTGAGCTCAGACCTATGGAGTATACAAAGAGGACTAACCCTAGGTTGAAGACAATATCTGGTATCTTAAAATCATCATTGATGGCACCAAAAGCCAACCCTGTAAAAAGTACGGCAGCTACCCCTAATGAAGAACCCTTGATTTCTATAGATCCCAAGAGATAACCTATCGATGCAACGACAAATAGGAGGAGTATTGGATTATTTGCTAGTGCTTGGATCATAATGCATCGCAAAATTACAGCTTAATCGTATTATTTGTTTTCTATATGTGTTTTATCTACGCCGAGAATATGATAGGTACTGACCCACTTTTTTACGATAATATCTTCTAAAGAAAAGCTTAATACTGCGCTTAATGTGTTGTCAGGAATTTATTCTTGGAGGAGACCATACATAGCAAAGGCTTAATTCCTTAGTCGTCTTATCGATAGTCACAATTTTTTACAGTAACTTGTCTAGATAGATTTAGATATGCTGGAGACGATTATTCAATATTTTTCTGAGATTCCCTCTGTACACAGGACTGCAATATTGGTCGGAGGATTGGTGTTTTTTTCATTGATAGAAAGTGCTTTGCCCTTAATGTCTTTGGACTATAAAAGATGGAGGCATGCGGGCACCAATATTTTCTTTACACTCACGACGATAATAGTCAATTTTATCTTGGCTTTTATTTTGGTCAAGGTGAGTGATTGGGTGGTGGCCTATGAGTTTGGTATCATCGGTTGGATGCAGATGCCTTTGTTTGCTCAGTTGATCATTGGTCTGCTTCTTATGGATTTACTGGGGGCCTACCTGGCACATTGGGTGCAGCATCACATTAAGTGGATGTGGAGATTCCACGCTATACATCACACAGATCAGCATATCGATGTGACAAGCGCCAACAGACATCATCCAGGAGAGAGTGTTATCCGCTTTGTCTTCACAATATTGGCGACACTGGTTGTCGGAGCACCCATCTGGCTCGTTATGTTATATCAAAGTGCTTCTGTGGTTCTAAGTCAGTTTAATCACTCCAATCTGGTCCTGCCGAGGTGGTTGGATAAGATAATGGTCTATTTTATCTGCACGCCAAACATGCACCACGTCCATCACCACTATAGGATGCCCTATTCAGATACCAATTATGGCAATATATTCTCATTTTGGGATAGGCTCTTTAGGACCTATGTAGAAGTTGATAACAGCAAGCTCATCTATGGCCTCGATACCCATATGGATAAGAAAGAGGTAGAATCGGTTGTCGGTCTATTGGGCCTCCCATTTGATAGTTATCGGCCGCATATAGAGTATACTGAGCAAGAGCAACTTGATTAGACGGGATCTAGGTTTTAGCAGGTTTCTTTGCTCCGGAGCCATCGCTGGCAGAAATCCTTAATTACCCGAGGGGAGCTGCCGACGTAGAAGAGACTGAAAGCGACAAGATTGACAAGGTTGACTCTCAGCCAGGAATTTTCTTCATATTTTCTAGAGGAGACCGTTACAGGTTTTTGGATAAGGGCATAGTCGCTAAGGCTCTTTAACCTGCTAAATAGTTCAAAATCCTCCATTATGACTTGACTCTCGTTATACCCACCTACCTGATTAAACAGTGTTCTTTTAATGAATAGACCTTGGTCGCCTCCGCCAGAAAGTATGCTTTTCTTCCTTGTAGCCCTCGCATTGATACCTAATAGTAGGGTAGATGGAGAAAACTCATATGAGAAAATACCGTAATCATAAGTCTTGAGATTATCCTTTATCTGTGCTATAAAGTCCTTGGGAGGTATCACATCGGCGTGTAGGAAGAATAGGCAGTCGGCAGTACTGAGCTGGGCGCCATAGTTTAACTGGCTGGCACGACAGGTTTTATCTGTTTTATAATATTCGATGTTAAAGTCTTCAAAAAGGCAAGCAGAATTATCATCAGAGGAGTCCGCATCGACAACAATTATCTGCGTATTTGAATTATCTATGTGATCGAGCAGATAAGGAATCAATCGACATAAGTTGTCATATTCGTTATAGGTCGGTATAATTATATCTAGAGTCACCCTTTTTTATCAATATTAAGCACATGAAGTTAACAGCCACAATTCTCTTTTTAGTTATAAATCTTGGAATCTGTCATCAAGAAGATGCTCGACAATCTGCACAGGAGACAACCGTGGATTACCTCGAAGCTTCCATCAATCTTATTAAGGCACAGCGAGAGGGCAGGTCAGTTGCCGCCTATACACAGATATTAGAAGCCTCTACTGTGGACGAACTGCTACACCAACTGGATACAGATGTCAAGCAACTGGCCTTTTGGATTAATGTGTATAATGGATATATACAGCTGCGTCTAACAGACAATCCAGAATACTATGAAGATAGAAGGTCCTTTTTTAAGAAAGAACTTATACACATAGCAGGTCAGCAGATGAGTTTTGCAGATATAGAGCATGGCATTATACGAAGGACGCAGTTCGAGTACTTCTTAGGGTATCTCAGAAATCCATTTGCTGCGCGATATAAGAAGCAATTGCGACCCAAGGAAAGAGACTTCAGAATCCACTTTGCACTGAATTGTGGTGCCAAAAGTTGTCCGCCAGTCAGAGCATATACTGCCGAAAATTTTGAAAAACAGATCGAAGATTCCTCTCAGAAGTTTCTAGATAAGTTTTCTAGTTATGATGCCGCAACCAATACGGTAACGACTACACCATTATTTTCTTGGTTTAGAGGGGACTTCAAAGGAAAAAAAGGCGTTAAGAAAATACTGCATCGGTATGGTATAACACCTAGTACGGATGTGTCTGTAAATTATGGAGACTACGACTGGACGCTATATCTCAACAATTATGTAGAAGGTTCTATGTAATGGATTATAGCGGACGAATGTAATTAGGCCAACAGTCCTATCTTAGAGGCACAATTTTTAACAATGAGAATTTTGTCAACTTTAGGGCTTCTGATTTTACTGTATATGCCTCTTCAAGGGCAAAATGTAGAATCTAAAGATTGGTGTTTGTCGATATGTAATCTCGCGGGAGATGAAAAGCAGAATACTGAGCTCATTTACCTCAAGATGCAGAATGACTCCATTATGAAATTGGCTACCTCAGGTAGTATGCGTAAGATTCCGTTACGGATAGGAGTTATACAAACAGACTCTCTTGATATAGAGATCAAGGAACTAGAGCTGCATCGCGCTGTGGCCAATCTCAATATGGCTTATCACGATGCCCATTTTGTCTTTTACATAGATCGGATCAATGTCATTGTCTCTTCGTTGAAGCTTGAAGAATTAAGTCAAAATGGCTATCAAGTGTACAATGACTTTTCTAGTAAATATGATCTCCAGGATGTTATCTCTGTCTATATATTTGATCATGGGAGAGAGTTCTGCCAGATCTCAGGGCCCAGTATTAGCTGCGGGAGGACAGGAGGATTTTCCTATATTCTGTCAGAAAGAACTAACAACATCGTTATGAGTCGATTTGACATATCCGATGTAAAAGTATTCGCCCATGAGATGGGACATTTCTGGGGGCTCTATCATACGTTTGAGGAGGCACAATTTGGCAAGGATAATTTTGACCCAGATCGATGTGGCGAGTTAGGGGATGGTATCTGTGATACGCCTCCAGACCCTGGAGCGATCTACGAAGTTTATGTTAATTATACTACGTGTGAATTATCTAATCTTACCAACGATGCAGGAATAGAGTATAAGCCAATAATAGAAAATTATATGTCTTATTACAAGCCTTGCTACCTAAGGGAGTTTTCTTTTACGCATCAACAGTTGGAGGTTATGATGGTGGCTGCGACACAACCTATTAGAAAAACTTTTGTCAGGTAGAGCAGAGAGTTAGGCAGGTGCAAGGTTAAAGGATAAGCGACGTCGAAATCTATACAAGCCAGCTTAGAATCCTTCATTAACAGTAAAGTAAAAATTAAAAGAACCATCACCAGCTGCAAGGTCTATTCTGAGTCTGGTTCTAGATTCTTGTTGGATCTCGTACCTTAGTCCTAACCCATAAGTATAGATAGGATCTTGTAGCCACGCCCAGCGCTCTTCAGGAACACTGTTGGCGCTTATGAAGGCCGCGCCATAGAATCTTTTCCAGAGGTGAGTTCTGTATTCTACTTGTGTACTGACAATAGTATGATTGATGTATCTGCGGTCATTGAGTCCTCTTCCGAGCATAGGTGTAGAGACGTAGGGCTGGTCAAAAAAAGGAGTCCCCTCGGTCGACGTAGCAAAAAAGAATTGTGCCGCAATTATTTTTTGAGCACCTACTCGCATATATTTCCTGAAGTCTGCGATATACTTGTTGTAATTAAAATCCGAAATAGGGGAGAACAGACTTTGTTGTATGCTCGCCTCTATGTAATACCCTTTGGATGGTGCATTGATATGATCTCGTGTGTCATATGCAGCAAGAAAATAGATGTTGGATTTGTTGCCGCCCGCATATCCAATGGGTTGCTCCGTCATCAGCAGCCCTCCAGTGGCTACTTCTGTAATGTTGAAGGCGTCAAAGTTTATGCCCACACCTAAATAAGAGTTACGGAAAAATTGTCGACTATAATTGATATCAATTCTAGGAAAAATTACATTGTATGTTTCTAGATTTTCAACTTGACTTGATCGCCCTAGCCCGTGGTAGTTGTAGAAATATCTGTAGTAACCCAGCTCACCTTTTATTCTGGTTTGATTATTATTGCTGTAGAGTTCGTAAGGAGCAAATAGCAACAATTGGTTTTTCAATGTGTAGGCAGCACTCAATAAATACTGCGATGGTCTTGTCTCTTTGGTGTGCTCAGAATTGGTTACGGTATTGATCAAGGTAGCACCAAAAGCTAGGCTTGTCTCAGGAAGAAAAAAGATCACAGGTATGATCGATCTTTTAGTTTTTATTGTTGATTCTTCCGATGGGGTTTCACTAGAATTATCTTGTCCAAGTAGCGTAGATATCGTGAAAAATATCAAACAAATCTGAAGCAGTATTTTCATAACATTGGTTCGGGCTTGAGATAATAGTAGTAGGACGCTAGTCGTATATACTTGTAGGCTAACCTGTAGATTAGAAATAGCTGGCCTATTATAATGGCTGGAATTAAATGGGAGCCTATGAGCTTCCTCAAAAGAAAGTAGAGGGCTGCAGCTACGAACAACACAAGTAGATTGATAAGGGAAAGGAAAATAGCTCGACTTCTGAATGTTCCTTTGATTGCGAGTAGGTTGGCCGTCGAGATCATTTTTTTATCAGAGGCAGCTATGAGATTTTTAGCGAGTTCTTTAAAGATACCGATTATGAAAGTAATAATAAGAAACACAAGTATCGAACCCCAAAACTGCGTCATCAATGGTCCTTCGCTATCGAGATTAAATGGTTGGACCTCGTTTATGAGGAGCCTAGAAAGTATGTATAATACAAATAGTGTAGAGCCAAGCGTATAAATTGTTAGTCTCAAATATCTAAAAAAGTATTCTGCTCCACCTCTCCAAAATTCTTTCAACTTTACTCTGGTGTTATCATTTCTGATGATAGACATATACCCTCCCTGATAGAATACGGCCCATGGCAGGTAGAGCATCATAAAACTACCGACCACTGCAAGACTTATCTCAAATGCACTGCCCTCATGTCGGATAATATCTGTGATCAGTGTATAGTCGAATGTAGAGCTGATTTTTTCTCCAAGCGTTGTACGGCCTATGCTCCTGGTCAATAGGTTACTCAGTGGACCTACCGCAATAAAAGCCAACAGTACGTTTATACCGTAAGTCAACAGGAGCACTTTCCAATTTCGTAGTAGTGATCGCCAACCTGCAAGATAAGACGCTGTACAACTCATCCCACTCATATTAACATCGTTATGAGTTCGAAGGAATGCTGAAGAGCAGTGATGATTCTTGCCGATAATGATCTTGCTGGAGCTAATTTTTCTTCTACCGTCAGAGAATTATTCAGATAGTTATGATCGAGGGTAATTCTATATTCTGGGTCTATCTCAGCCGAAACGATCGGGCTACTGCCTTCTAAGACTATCTCGGCACTCCTTTCTAGTCCATCCCAATTGTATAGCTCTGCACTGCCATCCGACGTAGTGACTTTTATGACTACAGGTAGTTGTATTTCACCTAACCTGTGTAGGATAACTGTACTGATATACTGGTCATTATTTTCTTTTTCTGATACACAATTATCTAAATCGTCAAAGAAACCTCTTCTCGCTTGAGGTCTTTTGTTGTCTATCGAGCCGATAGCATAATCACACATTCCAGTCCCAAAGAGGACCTGCTCAAAGTACCAGTCCATTCCTTCTGGAAAATTATTAGGATGATTTCTTGCAACAACTTCATTAACAATATTGATGAAGTCCTTTCTCGCTGGATGCTTAAACTTCCATTGTCTAAAGTAGGTCTTAAATATTTCGTCCATAGTCTCGACGCCAACCATCCCTTCCATAGTCTCTAGCCACAAGGCAGTTTTGTTATAGGAGATAGGCCCATAGCCACCGTGCTTGTATTGCCAACTTTTGCGGGCATTGGAAGCAATCATCGGGTTCTGCTCATTAAAGAATTCTGTTCTGTTCCATTCTCTATTGCCTACTGTTAGACCGAGCCAATTTATAGTAGAAGATTTTTCGCCGAGATAACTATTGAGTATCCTTCCTTCAAAGTAGGTCGTTAGCCCCTCGTCCATCCAAGGCTCTTCGACTTCATGCGTGGCGATCATCTGCATAAAGTACTGATGGATGTACTCGTGTACGATGAGTGTCTCAGGTGTCTTGATGCCTTCAGGTAAGCATTCAAAATTAAGGGTCGTAATTATAGTCGGATATTCCATTCCTCCCGTGTACATACCATGTATAGGTGGATCGACAACTGTGATTGTTGGATAGGGGTAGGGACCTACGACCTCATCTAAGTATTGCATACAATATTTCAGCGTCGCTAAGAATCTCTCGTTGCTACCTTGTTTGTCAGCATAGGTATAGATGAAAATATCTGTGTCTTTGTACTTGTCTTCTTTTTTGACGAAGTGGGGAGAAGCTGACCAGGTAAAATCGATAACGTCATCAACCTTAAAGTGCCAGGTCTTTTTCTTACCTATTTTCTCAAGTCCGACTTGCTGGCCAGAAGAAGCTATGATATAATCTTCTGGGGCGGTCATACTGACTTCGTAGTTACCGAAGTCGGCATAATATTCTCCACTTGAATGATACTGATGACAATTCCATCCATCTTCAGTAGCATAGCGCATACCCGCAGTCTCATAGACACCCAGCTTAGGAAACCACTGCGCAAAGAAATAGAACTCTTTGTTATAACCCGTTCTCGGCATCGTCTGTGGTATTTTTGCAATCCAGTCAAAGGATAACGTCAAGTTGCCTCCTGCTGGAACAGGGTTCGGCAACTCTACCCTCAGAACGGTCTTGTCACTGGTGTTGGTATCATCGGTGTTTATATAGCGCATTGATGCCGTGAGGTCGTTGCCATAGACGTCTTGCATGCTTTGGATATGTGTCCATCCCCACCCACAGTTTTCATCGATATTCTGAGTCAAGAACTCCGGGACACCTCCCTCCTCAAAGAAGGTCGACTCAGTATTGCGGAATGCATTGTAGTACATATGAAAAAGAAGATGATCTACCTCCGTCGATCCCGTATTTTTCCAAGAGAGAAAGGTCTTGCCAGTCAGTTTTTTTGACTCGACATCGAGAGACACATCCATCTTATAATTGGCGATACGGGGCGAGGTGGTAGGCTGGGCAGATACTGTCGATATCATTATGCCTAGAAGTAGACTGATAAGAATTTTGAGCACTATCCTCACTTTGATCTATTGTTTTCTTATGTTGGTCCTGAAATGCAATATACACTACTGACCAAGAACAATTAGTATGAAACTTCCAATAAAACTTATCCTTTGTATAACAGTTTGTCTTGGTTTAGGTTTTTTATCAGGGTACTATGCAGGCTCTGCTGATACAGAGTGGTACCGCACCCTCACCAAGCCTTCCTTCCAGCCGCCACCGTGGTTGTTTGGTCCCGTGTGGACTGTGCTATACGTGATGATAGGTGTCTCTGTGGCACTTATATGGGATGACAAGGCTGCTAGCTCAGGTCAGCGCTCTACAGCTCTGATGTTATTCTTATTTCAGTTTGTGCTTAATCTGATTTGGTCTCCAGTTTTCTTTAAGATGCATGCGCTTACAGGTGCGCTGGTTATTATTGTCAATCTCATTTTTATGATAGTATTGACGATGCGCGCCTTTGGCAAGATCAATAAAACAGCGCAGTACCTGCTGCTTCCTTATTTGTGTTGGGTTTGTTTTGCTACAGTCCTAAATGGAGCTATTGTTTACCTTAATTAATACCCTGTGCAGACTACTGTAAAAATAGAAGGCCTCCGCTTCTTTGCTTATCACGGCTTCTACGACGAGGAGCGGAAAAAAGGCAATGACTTTATCTGTGATGTCGCAGTAGAACTCAAGAGCTATGAGTCGCTAGAGGATAATATCAATGATACTGTCAATTATGAAGATATCTACGCTATTGTCGAAAAAGAAATGGCCATAACCAGGAAGCTTATTGAGACTGTAGCTTACGCCATTATCTCGCGTGTCAAAGAATTGGATAATGTCACAGGTGGTACAGTAAGACTCTATAAGCTTAATCCACCTATAAATGGAAAGGTGGATAGAGCCGTCGTAGAGATGCGCTTCTAATACGGTCGTCTATTTTTCTTTGTTAGGTTTTGTGGCTTATCTAGTAGACTTTAGGTGTATCTATTCTTTTTTCCTAGCTTTAGTTCAGAATAGTAAATGACCAGATGACTACCGAATCCACAATAAAAACCAATAAGGAACTCAGCCTCCTAGAAGCGCTGATTCCACTTATTTTTCTAATAGCACTCCTGACCATCAATGTACTCGTCTATGGTGATGATGCCCTAAGTGGTTCTAATCAGTTTGTCTTGCTCATAGGAGCGGCTATAGCTGCCATAGTTGGCTTTAGAAATAAGGTCTCCTATGACGATATGATTGCTGAGGTGGCTGAAAATTTTAAATCGACGACAGGTGCAGTCTTGATTTTGTTAATGGTAGGTGCGCTCGCGGGTACATGGCTGCTGAGTGGTATTATCCCCGCTATGATATATTATGGATTGAAGATTTTGCACCCTACTATTTTTCTACCGGCCACTGTTATTATTTGCTCTGTGATCTCTGTAGCTACGGGCAGTTCATGGACGACTTCTGCCACAGTAGGTATTGCACTTGTAGGTATAGGGAAGGCTTTGGGCATTCCTATGGGTATGACAGCAGGAGCGGTTATCTCAGGCGCTTATTTTGGTGATAAGATGTCTCCACTTTCAGATACGACCAACTTGGCTTCAGCGATGGCCAAGGCAGATCTGTTTGCACATATCAAGTATATGGCGTTGACGACGGTGCCTTCTATTGTCATTACGTTGATCTTGTTTACAGTTCTAGGCCTGATGAGAGATACGAGCGGAGGAGCAGAAACGTCCACGATGCTGACAGCCATCTCGGACACCTTTAATATTACACCTCTTCTTTTCCTAGTGCCGATAGCTGTAATAGCTATGATTATCAGAAAGACTAAGCCTTTGATTGCTTTATTTGTGGGGACGATGCTGGGCGGTGTATTGGCAGTTATATTTCAGTCTGAGATCGTTACGCAAGTAGCTGGTGTAGATGCCTTTAGTTGGTCAGCAGCTTACAAGGGTGTTATGAATGCGATGACTGTTGACATAGCCATAGAGACGAATGATGCCTCCTTGAATGATCTTTTTAGTGCGGGCGGTATGAAAGGTATGTTGGGTACTATCTGGTTGATAATGTGTGCGATGGTATTTGGTGGTGTGATGGATGCCATCGGAGCCTTATCAAAAATAAGTGGCGCACTATTATCTATGGCCAAGTCTGTTTTTGGCCTTTTTGCAGCAACAGTAGCGAGTGCTCTATCTCTCAATTTAACAGCTTCTGATCAGTATCTTGCCATTGTAGTAACAGGTAAGATGTTTGACAAAGCCTATGAGCAGCGTGGCCTAGCGCCAGAAAATCTTAGTAGGACTATAGAAGATGCGGGTACAGTAACTTCTGTGTTGATACCTTGGAATACTTGTGGTGCTTATCAGTCCGGCGTGCTCGGTGTATCAGTAGGCGAGTATTTCATATATGCCTTCTTCAATTATATCAGTCCATTTATGACCTTAATATTTGCAGCTTTAGGTATTAAAATAAAGCAACTGGTTCGCCCATAAAATTTTATGCGTAGTGCAGCATTCGATATGTCTGTTCTAGATATTTAATTTACCGAATCGCCCACTTAGGTAACACTGAAAAAATTAATCTACGAGAAGTGAAACTTAGCTTCTGGCCTCTTTCATTTTAGGTTTTAAAGGCTAGAATTCCGTTAAGAACGGGCTTGTGTTTGAGCCGAAGGCGAGT
>CALFUU010000125.1 GCA_937929835.1 uncultured Saprospiraceae bacterium
AAAAGTTTGAGGTTTTCCTCTGATTCCTTTTTCCACGATTCTAAAGCTGCATATTCTTTCGAACTAGCTTCATCATTCAACACCTTAAGTAACAACTTTTCTATATTCATACTGTATCAGCTTTTGGCATATTCTGTTCTAAGAATTTTAAGCGCTTTGATCATGTGGTTTTCAACTGTCTTAATTGATATGCCTTCACTTGCTGCAATTTCGGCGTAAGTTAGACCATTTAGTTTGTGTAGAGCAAACACGTTCTTGCATTTAGGCGGCAAATGTCGCATCAAACTACTTAGGCGCTCCATCCCCATGTATTTATGTGCCAGCGAAGACATGCTGATCTCTGTTTTATCCTCAAATCCATGAGCACTATAACCTGAGAGAGCCTTTTTGTAGGCTTTATCTGCTCTGATATGCTCAAAAGCTTTGTTTTTGACAGCTGTAAATAGAAAGGCAGACAAGTTATCGACAGACTCTAGGGTGGCGTTGTTTTTCCATAGATGAAAGAATACATCTTGCACGAGGTCTTCTGATAAGCTGTCAGATCTGAGTATCGAGTTAGCATAGTTACACAAGGGCACATAATGCGCATTGAACACAGTCTTGAAAGCGGCCTTATCGACAAATAGCAAAATCCTTAGTTGTTGGTTAACGTTGCTTGAGGGTGAAATTAAAGTATTGATACGTTAAAATTCTGCCTTATGAACAAATTATAAGACATTCTTGTCTTTTCTCTGAAAGCTTAGTTATCCTACCTTTCTTTGTATAAAGTGTATCGTATGTCTAGAGGTTATGTTTCTTTATTGGGGTTCTTACTCTTTTTCTTTGGTTTTATGTCACTGACTCTCGGTTTGGTGCAGCTAAAAATCAGCTTTTTGAGTTTCATTGATGCACCGGGGCGAACTTTCGGGCTCGTCGTGAAACTGCTGATGGTCTTTGGCGGTATGATTATCCTTTACTGGAGTAAAATGGATAGAGAACCTTAGATTACGCTTACGACTCTGGTCAGGACATAGCCGTAATATTCGGTCTATCTCCTACCGAATTTGTAGCTCTGATTAGGTACCGAAATACTTTCTGTAACTAAACTTTCTAGGATAGAATCCAACAAGCATAGCTGGATAGAGCAGTAGGTCCAACAACCAAAATCCACTAGAATATTGAATGTCATCAACGATAATAGAATAATTGTCGTCTACCCTTTCTACTATATGTCTGTGCTTCCATTGCTGTAATGGGAAGGGTAAGACCTCACCCTCATCAACAAAATAGGCGCTGTCGCTATCGCTACCGTGGTCAGTAATCTTGCTGATCCATTGTGCCTTGATAGGACTGACAAATTTTAATTCAACGATATCCCCAGTCTTAGAGCCAGTAAATTGTACAACTTCCATCTGAGCACCTATCGGTTTGAGGGCTTCAAATAAGTCTAAATCAAACCGCTCCATTACTCGGAGATAGTGTCCCTTGACCTTAGTTGTTAGTATAAGTCTCATCTATAGAACTAACCACGCAGGCGCCTTCTTGTTGCGTCCTTAGAGGCTGGAAAACAGAAAAGCGCATCTTCATAGATACGCTTTTCCAATTGTACAGCCTTACTAACCACACCTTTTGACTAACTAGTAGTTGTAAGGCTGATCCTTTACAGTCGCAATTATTGACCCTGCGACTTTGTAAGGGTTGGCATTGGAGGCAGGTCTTCTGTCTTCTAGCCATCCCTTCCATTTATTTTCTACTGCTGCGATAGGTATTCTTATCGAGGCACCTCTATCGGATACGCCATAAGAGAACTTATTGATAGACTGTGTCTCGTGTAAGCCGGTAAGTCTCTCCTCATTATGGGCACCATACACAGCGATAGCTTGCTTGATTCTTGCCTTAGGTGCAAATCGCTCGCAGATCTCCTCGAAGTCTTTCTTCTTACCTGAGGTACGGAGTATTTTATTAGAGAAATTGGCGTGCATTCCGGAGCCATTCCAGTCCCCTTTGACCGGCTTCGGATGATATTCTATATAGTAACCATACTTTTCTGTCAGTCTATCCAGCAAGTATCTTGCAATCCAGATTTCATCACCAGCTTTCTTAGCACCTTTGGCAAATAGTTGGAATTCCCACTGACCACAAGCCACTTCTTGGTTGATGCCTTCAAAGGTCAATCCAGCGTCTATACAGAGATCGGCGTGCTTCTCGACGATATCTCTTCCGTGTGTATTTCTACCGCCGACTGAGCAGTAGTAGAGTCCTTGAGGTCCTGGATATCCACCCACAGGAAACCCTAAAGGCAACTGGGTACTGTTATCCATAATAAAGTACTCCTGCTCGAATCCAAACCAGTAGTCATTATCGTCGTCGTCGATCTTTGCTCGTGCATTTGATTCGTGTGGTGTGCCGTCGGGATTCATTACCTCAGTCATCACGATATAACCATTTTCTCTGACTGGGTCAGGATAGAGGGCTACGGGTTTAAGTAGGCAGTCTGAACTTCCTCCCTCTGCCTGTCTTGTTGATGAGCCATCAAATGACCACATCGGGCAGTCTTTGAGCTTACCACTAAAGTTGGCGATGACTTTGGTTTTGCTTCGCATGTTCTGGGTCGGCTTGTAACCGTCTAGCCAGATGTATTCCAGTTTTGATCTTACTTCCTTTTTCTTAGCAGGCATTGTTGATTGATTTTATTGTTTAGATGATACGAAGCACGAATGTATGAGTCTCTAGAATAGATTCTTAATGGAATTCAATGATAGATGTTATGCCAAGCTGTATATTTGTACTGTAACTTGCTGTATATCAGTAGTATAAATTATAATTTGATGTTATGCCTATAGCTAAATATGAGGCTTTAACTAGATTGGTGGCCAGTATGTCTAAGGCAGAAAAACGACACTTCAGTCTCTATGCCAGTAGATTGGAGAGTAATACCGAGGCCCTCTTTCTGCGTTTGTTCCAAAAGATAGATACTGGCAGATACGCTTCAGAATCTCACTTACTGAAGGCCTTAGGAGAAATAAAAAAAACACAATTCATCAATGCCAAGCGCAACCTCTACACACAGGTACTGCGTAGCCTGAGAGTCTTGCGGGATAGAACCGATAAGACCTTTGAGCAACGACAAAAGGTGGATTATGCCCTACTCCTCTACCAGCGTGGACTTATATCTGAGAGCCTCATCTTACTCGATCAAGCCAAGAAGAGTATGCAAGAAAGTGATCGCCGTTGGCTCTACCAAGAAGCCTTAGAATTACAAAAACTTATAGAATCTAGACACATCACCCGGAGTAGGCAGAAGCCCCAAAGAATCGAGAACCTCATCGAGCGCTCCAAGGAGCATTCTAATCAAGTGGCTATAGAAACTCAACTCACCAATGTGTCCCTATCGGTACAGGGCTTCTATATCAAGATGGGCTATGCTAAAAATGAAAGAGATGCACTACTCTATAAAAGCTTCTTTGACTCGCATATTCCCAGACCTGCAGACGTGCAGGTATCTCCCTTTTCGCTGATGCTCTGGTGTCAATCTAAGGTCTGGGAGCATCTGGCTCTGCTCAAGTGGCAGTTCACCTATAAATATGCCCTACAATGGGTAGCAATAGGTCAGCAGCTCCCACATAAGATTCAAGATGTGGATCTCATCAATAGAGGTTATCATTACTTGCTGACAGCTTGTTTTTATCTAGGTGCAGTGGAGCGGTTTGACGAGCATTATAGTGCCTGGGATAGATTCCGAGCAGAGCATCAGCAGCGCTATAATCCTACTTCCGCACTGCTAGATTTTATCTACAAAAGCAATGCACAATTGAATCAGTCTATTTTGCATAATACGGCCAAACCTAAAGAGTTGGCCCTGTTCACCTCAGCACTAGAGCATAGATGGCCTGACCTAGACCAGCATAGAGCGCTAGTATTTGTCTTTAAGTTGGCGATGATAGAGAGTTACAGAGGAAATTATGAGACAGCCATAGCGCATCTCAATCGCATACTAGAAACGCAACAAGAACCCCTTAGGGCGGATGTATTCAATTATGCGCGACTCATTCTTTTACTCTGTCATTACAAGCTAACCAATTTTAGACTCGTTACCAACCTTGTTGCTTCTGTCAAGGCTGCCTTCGAATCACAAGACAGGCTGACCGTAGTCGTCGATACGCTATTGAACTTCCTCAGGAAAGGCTGTCGTGCAATGAACTTTGGTATCAATGAATTGATCGATAATACGCATAATAAGTTGGTATCGTGTAGCTTAGGACAATTTGATAAGGTGGATTTTGTATATTTTGATTTTATTTCGTGGGTGGAGAGTCTCAAGGATGGAGAGACTATATTTGAAGTCAGAAAACGTCAATGAAGCGAGTAGGTTTAGTACTGTTAATTTTGATATACGGGGTAAGGCCTCTTGGTGCACAAGAGATACCTGACGAAATCTGGGAACAGGTCGAAAATTTCTTTCAGAACCAAGAAGATTCACAAGTAGATCTCACAGTGCTCTTGGATCAGCTTAGAACCTATTATAGGTCTCCACTCAACATCAACACCGTCGCTTACGAAGACCTACAAGAGGTGCAGTTTCTATCAGAGCTGCAGATCAATGACATCTTATATCATCGATCTACCCTAGGTGATTTTGTGACTGTAGAGGAGTTGCAAGTGGTACCTAGTCTAGACCTGGCCGATATTGCTGTCTTGCGTTCATTTATCAAAGTAAGAGATCAGGCCAAGTTAAATATCACCTTGCCTCAAATGTTTAAGAATTCGAGACATGAAATTTTCTTGAGATGGGGGCAGACAGTGGAAGACAAGAGAGGATTTATAGCCCAAGGCAATGCCGATCCAGCTTATGTAGGGGATAAAAACAAATTGTTTTTTCGATACAGAGGTAACTATGAGAACAAGCTGAGGTATGGCATTACCATAGAAAAGGATGAGGGTGAAAAGTTGTGGTCAGATACCATCTATAAAGGCTTAGATTATGTTACGGCACACATCCATCTCAAGGACTACTCGACTTTTGTCAAAGATTTGGCTATCGGTGACTACTCTATTTCTTTGGGGCAGGGGCTGATAGAACATAGTGGTTTTGGTGCAGGCAAGAGTTCTGAAATTGGCAATATAAAGAGAGGTGGTCGAGCCATAAGACCATATAACTCGGTGATCGAGAATAATTATCATAGAGGCATTGCCGCTACGTTGCGACCGATGAGACACTTTGAGGTAACCCTGTTTGGCAGTCAAGTCGAGCGAGATGGCAACTTGATTATCGATACGCTGGATAACGAGACTCCAGACTTGTTTTTTTCGTCCTTGCAAGGCACTGGCAACCACCGCACAGTGAATGAAAGATTGGATAAGGGTATAGTTGATCTGAGGGCTTATGGCGGGATACTAAAGTTCAGCAAGGGCGCCTACAATGTCGCAGTCAATCATATGACTTATGATCTGGCCCAACCTATAATCCGATCAGATATATCTGCCAATAGATTCCGATTCAGTGGCGATCGCTTATCTAATACCAGTGTAGACTATGCCTATAGCTTCAGAAACTTTCACTTCTATGGAGAGTCTGCTATAAGCTCTGCTGGCGGGCAAGCGCATCTTGTGGGTGGCTTGATAGGCCTACACCGAAACTTAAGTCTGGTGATGCACTACAGAAATTATGGCCGAGACTACAATGCTTTTCTACCCAGTGCTTTTGGGGAGGGCAGTTTATCGAGTAATGAAAAAGGCTTCTATGTTGGTGCCGATCTGAGATTGAGCCAACGCTGGAGCTTGCGCGGTTATGCAGACCTCTGGCACAACCCGTGGCTCCGATCTCGTGTCGCCAATCCTGCAGACGGAAAGGAATACCTGCTGAGACTAGATTATTTTCAGAAGAGGAAGTTGTCAGCCTACGCCCAGTATTTTTATGAGCAGAAGCTAGAGAATGAAACCCTAGATGTCATTGACAGCAGTATCGATATCAGCCAACTCCCCAAGCTCAACGTCGGACAACTCCAAAGCCGCCATCGCCTCAGATTACAGTTTAATAACATCGTCTCCAAGAGTTTGGAACTCAGAAATCGTCTAGAATTCTCTTGGTTCAATGATATTAATGGTACCTCAAAAGGAGTGCTCTTTTATCAAGATGTCATCTACAAACCCTTTGGTTCGCGATTTTCTATGACGGCTCGATTTGCCATCTTTGATTTGGACAACTTTGATAGTAGAATCTATGCCTACGAGAACAACCTCTTGTACGAGTTTGCAATTCCTGCCTATATTGATAAGGGTGTCCGCTATTATTTCAATTTGCGCCACGACATAGCCCGTAACTTGACAGCTGAATTTAGAGTCGCACGGACATATAAGTTGAGAGGCAGCCACGGTTCTGGAAACGAAGCCATAGATGGGCCTTATAGGACGGATCTGAAGGCGCAATTGCGGTATACGTTTTAGGATTTTATGTCTAATAGCTTTTGCCGATACTTTCAAAACGTATAACTAATGAGCAAACTTTAACTGGTATTTAACACTGTATCTGGCATTAATAAATACACAATTTCAAATGTAGACATCACCTTAGAAGTTGTCGAATAAAAGGAGCTAATGCCCGAACTAGCAAGAAAAGTTGTGTTTAATTTAGAAGAAAAAAAGATTCATAGATTCTATCATAATGCTATCGAAGTATCTTCCTTTAGAGGAGAAGGCAAATGGTCAGCTGGACCTGGAAATCTTGAACTTATTGAAAAGAATCTAGGAGATTCGTTCTTTGGATTTGAGACAAGCATTTGCGAGTACAAATGTGGCAGTTTTAAGATGATACACCATCAATCTAGATTTCCTTTGATCAGAGATTACTTGCAATCGGAATACTTATACTTACTAGGTGATTTCTATCTAATAAATGATGAAGAGCCTTTTGTGTTCAGAAAATATATAACCTCGAAAGATAACGATTCAATTTTACACGAACTTATTTCAATTAAGGAACTTGATGGATAAAGGTAATCCAAGAACAATCGAAGTTGCTCGGATTGCGTGCAGTAAATCACTTGAATAATCTGAATGAGACACAGCTAATATTTTGGAAGTAATAAAGGAATTAATCACAAGTGGATGTTGTTAGCTAAAAAAATTCTATTTATCACTATTATGTTTTCAAATGGAGATTCATCTAGATTCGAAATTAGTAATCAATATTTTATTCAATTTACTGAGTCAAAGTTTACAAAGAATTCAGATCCTGTAAATTTTGTTGCTTGTTTTTCTTTATCTAAAGAAAGTTGGCTAATAACAAAATTGGTAGAAGGTGAATGGCATAAAGAAATAACCAATCATAATAAGTATAGTGATGAAGTATATAAGGGTATGGCTGAAGTATATAAATCAGATGCAATTGACTTCTCAAAAAATTCTATTAAGGCTCAGAAAATAGAGGTTAAGAGTCCAGTTCCTATGGTTACATACTATATCACAGTGCCAGAACTCTCTAATTTGAATAGATCAATAATTGAAGAGATAAGCAATAAGTATATACCAAATGTAATGCATACACATACCTATTTATATGAAGATGATGGTGAAATTGCCGAGCCCGTAAGTTTGAAAATTGAAATGCACTCTGATTTTTCAGAAAGTGCACATAATCTGTTCGACCTTGAGACTTTTCTTTTTAAAAACAATTAGAATCTAAAGGCTGTCCATTTTCGGACAGCCTTTATTTCTTCATAGCTATATAGAACTAAATTTCTCGACTCCCTTTGATCGCTCGAAATGGAAAAAGGGTTTAGTTTGTTAGCAAGCAGTTCTTTCTAAGTCACCCCTTTACATTTCGACCTTGCGGATACATCTTGTTCTACAGGATTCCTAACCTTGTTTCAATTACTATGTAGAAGTACATTCCCCATTCCCTCAAGCTGGATGCATAAGAAAAATGAAGATTTTTTCTATATCCTCACCACCTTACCCCCTCCTATCAGCTGCTGCCCATCACGTACCTCATAGGCATACGTACCCAAATCCAATCCAGTCAGATCCAATATCGTAGCGCCTACTTGTATACGTTGCGACAGCATCTTTGTACCTGATATATCATAGAGAGAGATGATACCCTGTTCTGGAAGATAATCAGAGAGCACTAAGCGGGTAAGCCCTTCAGTAGGATTGGGATAAATGCTAACAGCAATCTTATCCTCCCAATCTTCTGTATCACTAATCCCAAGATAGAGTGTCTCACAAGAAGTGTTGCTGCTATTTTCATTGCTGACGGTGAGACAGACCTCGTAGATGCCCTTGTCAGCATAACTATGTTGCGGGTGTCGCTCTGTCGAGGTGATCCCATCTCCGAAATCCCATAGCCATTGTTCTGGTCTAAAGTAAGAAACATCCCAAAACTGTGCAGTCAGAAAATCGAGACTATCTTGCTCATACCAATAGCGAGAAACCGGATGATTATCTACTCCCAAGGTATCGCAAGCGCTGCCATCGAGTGGACCTAGGCGATAGGTGTTCGTGTTGGGTATAGTGCCAGAAACAAAGGTGGGTAAGATGATCGCATTCTGCTCTACCTCACAGCCTACTCCGCGTACATTGGGATGACGGATGATGTGGACATCATTGCATTGTGCTGCTAAACTAATATAGATTTGGTTATCTGGAGCTAACTGCATCTGACCAAATAAGGCGATGTTGGAACCTACGTCTATGCTGCAATTCTGTGTAGGGCTATTTTCCGCAACAATTTGCATAGAAGAAAATATATCAACAGCTTCAAGATAGTATTGCCTTATGGTTGATAAGTTGCTAATGTACAATAGTTTTCCATCTTGAGAAAATTCTACTCCATTGCTAAGAAGATTATCGTGACTAGGCAATATATCTAATTGTGGATTTATAAGGGCACCTGTGCACCTATCGACCTGCAATCATCAATCCTTTTCCTGTGTCAGAATTAAAGCTATGGACACCATGCATACTAAAGTAATCACCCTGAGGACTAAACTTACTTTGTCTAGTGAAGGGATGTATCAATTCAAAGGGTAAAATCTGAATGTAATCTAAAGCAACTCCTGAGGGTGTCACCAGAAAAGTATATACCGTGTCACTTGTAAATTGTAAGAGCCATTGATCTCGCCCATTTGCATGTGTACAGGAAGTTATAGCTCCTTTAATTCTGATCTTGTCATTAATTATTTGATCCTTCGTGACAACTATATTGTCTACAATCTTAGCCTGCATTAAGTGGTAATTAAAGTCAGCACCTACTTCAAAAAACTCATTTGTATTCTGATATAAAGCAAGAATTGTATCTGTTTCAGGTTGTGGAATTAAACCAATCTCCTGAACACCTGCAAAACCACTACTTTGATCGTTGCCTATCTCATCTTCAAATTGAAAAATTTCCCAACGTATGCCATAATTAATAGTATCGCCATTTACTATAGCTCTGTGTTCTGCACCATGTATCTCTTGGCCATTAGAATAGTATAAGTAATTACCATTTACATCACATATGGCTGCATAAGTCTCTTTGAAATCTAAACGTATATCGGAATCTTTGTAAACCGTTGGAGGCAGGGTGTTAAAATCTATTACACTAGCTCCCGTATAATCGAAAATATCATTATTGTCGGTATTCGACCAGCTATA
>CALFUU010000126.1 GCA_937929835.1 uncultured Saprospiraceae bacterium
AAACTCGCCTTCGGCTCAAACACAAGCCCGTTCTTAACGGAATTCTAGCCTTTAAAACCTAAAATGAAAGAGGCCAGAAGCTAAGTTTCACTTCTCGTAGATTAATTTTTTCAGTGTTACCTAAGTGGGCGATTCGGTTAAAATATTTTTTAACCTATAATAACTATGAGCCCTGAGACAGATTTTGTCTTGGGGCTTTTTTTGTTGTTGTAGCCTCCAGAATTTAAAATGAAAAAGGCCGAATGTCTAGAGAGTAAAATTGAGTTGTATATTACCCAATAAAATCTAAGATAAATGAGCCCTGCAGAAACCGCATTTCATCACGCCGCCAGCCTATTAAAAGAAGCAGAACTCTCTAAATTATTTGGTCATCCTTGTTATAAGCTCAACAATAAGGCCTTCTGTTGTCTGTACAAAAAATCAATGGTATTCAAACTGGAAGGGACCGCACATAGCACAGCGATGGCCATAGAAGGCGCTCAACTTTTTGATCCCTCCGGAAAAAAGAGACCTATGAAAGAGTGGGTTCAATTACCGCTAGACTCTTCCGATCAATGGGCTAAACTATCCAAGTCTGCCTATGCCTATATCAAAAAACTCACCGCCTGAACCAACGTCATAAGATACATCTCACATAATTTTTATGATAGAATCGGTTGTTGTTGTATACGATTACAAATTTCTATTTCATTCCGATTGCAAAGAAATGAAGCAGAGGAATATTCGTTCTCATAACTACAAAACTTATTCAAAGTAGGAGTTTCCAATTTTTTAGCAGAGAAGTGAGAGTGTTTTCCAATAATCAACTTTTCTCCCGCTTTTTTGCATTGCCATAACTGAGGGTCTGCGATTAGTGGATAGAACAGATTAATCGAATAGCCCATTTAAGATCGTAATGGGTGAACTTAATAAGTAAAGAGACTAAAGAATTGTTACTAGCTCACCCACCCGAAACTGATGTTTCGGTTCTCTCACTTTAAAGGTCCATTTAGGACCTTTAATGCAGCAAGCTGCACCGTTCATTCATTATCAAGCCCGTCCGATGGCATCTCCCTAAGAAGATCCATCAGCTCGGTTTCTTCGCCTACTGACTTGCCGACCTTCATCGGAATAATGTCAGCAAGATCAATGTTGTTAAAATAATTGCCCTGAAGAGTATCCTGTAATTGCTTGTTGATTATAGGTTCTGACTGATAGGCCAAAGGAAGGGGTTGGTCAGGTGTTATTGGAACAGTAAGGACCTCCGTTTCTCTGTCAATATACTTGATTATTTCCTTGGTAATAACTTTGGGCTCTGACTCTACTGTAACATACAAGGTGTCTGTCTTTTGGACATAAATAGTATCCGTCATCACTACTGGAGCTGCTTCCTCAACTCTTTCTGGCTGGGGATCTGTCCTCAACCAATGGTATCCAGCAGTTGTCAGTGCGCCCAGAAGTACGCCAAGCGCAAGAGCCGACCAACGCTGAGCCGTTGTTTTTCCTTTGAAGCCGTGTTGCTTTCTGTAGGCTTGTTTCAGTTGCTGATGTAGGTCTTTGTCGAGTGGTGGTATAGCTGGGGCCTTCAACTGCTTAGAACTCAAAATCACCTCTCGCATCAGGGTATATTCTTCTCTTGTAATTTGTGATAGCGCCACTTCTTGCTGTTCTACTGAGAGTTGATCAAAGCTATAACTGTCGAGGAGCTGATCTAAATTTTCTGTGAGCTTACTCATTACCTAATTTTTTTTGTTTGGGATCAAATTGATGGAGCTGTATCGCTAGCTTCTTAAGGGTGTGGTGTATTCGGGACTTGACTGTGCCGAGTGGGCAACCGAGTACTTCACTGATCTCTTGGATGGTTTTATCTTCTTGATAGCGCAGTATAAAACATAGGCGGTGCTTATCGTCGAGCTTATTGACAGCAGATTGCAAATATCTGTTAAAAATCTCCTTATCAATAAATCCTGGCGCCAAAGGCTGCTGCATATGGCCTTCCGCTAAATAAATAATAGGCTTCGGCTTGCTCTTGCGACGATACTCATTCTTGCAGAGATTAGAAGCGATGGCGTAGAGCCAGGTACTAAATTTATGTGCCGAACTAAAAGTCTCCGCTTTCTCAAAGACCTTCATAAATAAGGTCTGACAGAAATCAGCAGCTAATTCTTGATCTTGATACAACATCTTATAAAAGAAATGATACATCTGCTCAGCGTAACGCTGATACAACTCATCAAAGGCTGCCTCCTTTCCCTCGGCAAGTAGAGCAACTAAAGCCTCATCAGAGTATTGATGATATTTCTTTTTAAATAGATTCAAATTCTAAATTGTATCGATGGATTATTTCTAAATCCTAATAGATTTCACAAACACTTCTAAACCCTAACCAACTCTGCGGCCCATCATAAGTCAAGGTTGCATTAGTCGGAACGATATCATCATAATAATGTAAAAAGGAGCCTCCCATAGCCACCTTGGGCTCAGCAACCATCTCTGCAACATTGCCATAAATATTAAAGACCTTATACTTGTTGGGCAGATAAGTCCTGACGGGCGCCGTCATAACTGGACTATTATATCCCTTCCCAGTTTGTCCAAATTTCATATTACAGGTTCGTGCCTTACCATCATACTTTTTGTTGGCTTTTCGAAGTGACTTTTCTTGTTTGCTGGTATACCCTGCATTGGCAATCAACTCCCACTCTGTCTGGGTAGGCAAACGATAAGCGAAATTGACAGTTGTCATCCCTGTACGCTGCATCATTTCTTTTACGGCTTCTGTTCTCCAATCACAAAAAGCCTTGGCTTGATCGTATGAGATGCCCACTACTGGATAGTCCTGATAACTGGGGTGACGAAAGTAGGTTTCTACAAAAGGTTGATTAGATTTGTTGTCCACTGTCCAGACATTGGTGTCGGGTAAGGCTTGCTTATAAATTGCGGAGCGCTCGCCATATTTTTCTTTGAGTGCTGACAAGTATTCGTGCCAATATCTGTTGCTGACTTCTATCTCATCTATATAGAAATTATCAACTACCTTCATTGTACCTGGTGGCCTAAAGTCAACTTTCTTTGGAGATAAAAAACTAAGTGTAAATGAGGATATAAATGTGAATAATATTATTTCTTTCATAGCTATATAGTTTTTGAAGTGGGGGTATTGGTTTATCGAATGACTTCCATAAATATACGGAAGCCTACTGCTGGACTAGGGCCCGTGACCGTTTTCCTAGATTTAATTTTACATTCTTCAGGTACATCTTCCCAACTACCACCTTTGGCAATTTTGCCTCCTTCTATCATTTCTGCGGCGTTACCCGAAGTACCATAAATACCATAATTGTTGGGAAAGTACGCATATGCGTGTACTAGGAAGTAACCACCATCATTATCAGGTGATGTGGCCTTACAATCTGTGCAAGGACCTAAATCGTGAGAATAAAAATTAGACAGATAACAACCTTTCAGATTTCTATGATAATTACCACCCCAAGGGTATTCAGCGTTGGTGCCTCCGTGTGCAGCATATTCCCACTCTTCCTCTGTCGGCAATCGGAATTTTACTTCTTGGAATTTTTTCTTCTTCCCATAATTATTGTAGACAATTGTCAACCAGTCACAGTAAGCAAGCGCTGCCTCATAGCTAATATTGGTGACTGGTGCTATAGGATTGTCAGGATCACCCACTGAGTAAACTTGGTTCTTCGTCAGATGCTTGAGACTTTCTGGCATAAAGCTCATCCAGTCTACTTTATCAGACTTACATTTCGCCAACAAGTCAAACTCTTTCTCCTTGAGTAAATCCAGTAAAAATTGTTCGTAAAATTCATTTGTCACTTCCGTCTCAGAAGCATAAAGCTTAGAGGTTAGTGCTGTTAACTTTTTATCCAGTTTCTTGATATCTATATGCGACTCAAATTGTCGATTTAGATTTCGAGGCTTTTCTAATAAGGCAGTCACTTCTTCACCTCGCCCACTAGCTTCACCAATGTTTTCGATCACCTCCTTGATGTTATTGGCCTTAAGGGTTTCTTCTCCTTTAAGATAGTGGGTATAGAGAGAAATAAAGGCGGGTAGATAATTGACATTCAAAGAGTTGAGAACCGTCACACTTTTATCAAAAGAAAACCCCATTCGCAGGTAGTCTGTTAGAAATTTATTTTCATAATTGTTTTTCAGTACCGCTACATTATCAAAAGACGTTGCAGAATACTTGAACGCCAGCCCCACTGTATAGAGTACATCCTTGTAATTATCTCTGAGCAATTTTGGCAGCGTCACATTGACATATACGGGTCGAGCAGAGTGATAAAAAATATGATCAACTACAGGCAATAAATCTGTCGTCCATACTTGCTCTTGACCTTCTACAACAGGATACTGGGGTACGCCACAATCTGCAAATACCTGATCTATATAATTGCGATCTCGCAACAAGTGAATATTAATCACCTTGACATCTGTACGGACCTCTTGCACTTGCTGTAACATCCATGAAGGGTACGTGTCATTGTCTCCATACGTCAACAGAATGGCATCTTTATCGAGGCCGATGAGTGCATTGTAATTCCAGTTGAGGATACCAGAGGAAATCTCTCCGCTCTCCATCCATAACTTATTGTAGACAGCCATCTGTTGGTCGTCTCCTTTGATTGCATAATAAGTAACCAAATGGCTGAGGACTTCTGTTCGGTCAGGATCTAGTGCAAAGGCCTTCTCTAGATGCGGAAACAAAGCTGTGTCTCCCTTGCCGTTAAGATAAGTGAGGTAGTGATACTCATAGGTCCCCTGGATGTGGCTTTCTATATCTGCATATATTTTGTCCAGATCATGCGGACTCTGGTCTTTTGTCAAGGTATTGACGACGCGGCAAGCGAGATAATAATTCATCCACGCATTGGCAGATTGCGGGTTCTTGTCTAGTTCCAGACTCCATAGATCGACTTGCTTATCATAATATGCTATCTCATAGAGCTTTTGGGTGATGGAAACGATCTTTTCGGGTTCTGTAAGTGGAATATCTGTAGTCTCTGCAAGCGCTAGGGCGCTCGTCAAGATCAAGAGATAAAGGCTTATAGCTTTCATAATTATCATATTATGCTCTATGGTACACCGAAGTGAGGCGAACGTTCATTTTATTCTGGACTGGCCGCAAATGCTTCGCTTATAAATTATGAATGATGTGGGCTGCCCGCGAAAGCTTGGCTTCTAAATTGTGAATGTTGAATTGTGAATGCCGGATTGTCAGACTACTAAGCTCTGCTCTTATGTCTGAATTGGGATTATTAGGATGAAGGGCTGGCCGCAAATGCTTCGCCTATAATTATGAATGTTGAATTGTGAATGCCGAATTGCCAGATTTCTATGCTCTGCTCTATTGTCTGAATTAAGATTCTTAGGATGAAGGGCTGGCCGCCAAAGCTTGGCTTATAAATTATGAATGTTGAATTGTGAATGCCGAATTGCCAGATTTCTATGCTCTGCTCTATTGTCTGAATTAAGATTCTTAGGATGAAGGGCTGGCCGCAAATGCTTCGCCTTTAATGTTGAATTGTGAATGCCGAATTGCCAGATTTCAATGCTCTGCTCTATTGTCGGAATTGGGATTCTTAGGATTTGGGCTGGCCGACAAATGCTTGACTTCTAAATTATGAATGTTGGATTGTGAATGCCAAATTGCCAGATTTCTATGCTCTGCTCTATTGTCGGAATTAAGATTCTTAGGATGTTAGGATGTTAGGATGTGGGCTGGCCGTGAAAGCCTGGCTTATAAAGTGTCTTATGAGCTGACCAGTGTAGAAGGTCTGGTGTAAGCATAGGTGATGAATGAAGACAGACTACGTGATTATGATTAGACTAATGATAAGAAAGTTAATCTGTATCCAAAGAGGGGTCTTCATACATAAAGTGTTGATATTGTGCACATTACATATTGAGACTAGTAGAAAACTCAAAGAAATCTAGGCTAGGTTTTGGAATAAAAATTGAATTATATTTGCAGTCCTTTAAAAGGGTCGCGTGGCCGAGTGGCTAGGCAGTGGTCTGCAAAACCATCTACACCAGTTCGAATCTGGTC
>CALFUU010000127.1 GCA_937929835.1 uncultured Saprospiraceae bacterium
AAAATTGAGTTTGCCACTTATTTTATTGGTGATGAATTTACCCTACCCGTTATCTCTATAGCAGCAGATCAGGTTCAGGATTTGGCCAATGGTGACGGTGACTTAAGACCTCAAGGATCTATAGAATATTTTAGAAATGGCGCGCTGTCATCAAAATCTTATGGAGAACTGAACAGACACGGGCAAGACTCTTGGGTCAATGACCAGCGTAGTCTTGATTGGGTATCAAGAGACGAGATGGGTTACTCTAAGGCACTAGATGAGCAATTATTTTCTTATTCCGACAGAACCGAGTACCAGCGATTTATGATGCGTGCCTCTGGTGATGACAACTACCCCGCCAATGGAGATCAAGATCACGAAGGATCAGCCCATATACGGGATGAATATGTGCACGAGCTAGCACATAAAGGTGGGCTCAAATTAGATATAAGAGCTGTAGAGAGAACTATCGTATATCTCAACGGAGATTATTGGGGTGTCTACAGTCCTCGAGAGCGCCCAGTGGATCACGACTACACGGATTACTACTATGACCAAGGAAAATTTGACCTACAATATATTCTGACTTGGGGAGAAACCTGGACAGAATATGGTAGTCAGAGAGCAATGGACGACTGGGAAGAGTTCAGAGATTTTATGATGAACAATGATATGGGCGATCCCGATAATTATCAGCAAGTCAAAGACAATATGCAGGTGCTGGGACTGATCGACTATATGCTGGTCAATCTTAATACGGTGTGCTCAGACTGGATTAACTACAATACAGGATGGTGGAGAGGTCTTAATCCCGAAGGAGGCCACAAGAAATGGGGCTATATCCTATGGGATAACGACGCTACTTTTGACTACTACATAAACTACTCAGGTATACCCGATATTAGCCCAGAAGCTGACCCTTGTGACATAGAAGAGATTTCAGATTTTATGGATGAGTTCTTTGGCAATAGTGGTTTTGGTGAGATCGATTCCACCTTTGCAGAATTTTGTCCATCTATCATGTCTGGAGATGCGGCCAATGATCCAATATTTCTCGAGGTCGTCAATGAGGAATTTGATTGCTGCTTCAGCTGGAGTGAAAATTGCCAAGAGATGTACGATGCCATCGAATCTGGTACGCCTACAGGCATTGATCCTGAAGCGTGTCCGTCAATCTTAAATGGCACTTCTCCTTATCCAATAGACGACACCATTTTCTTGCAGGTTCTTGTTGATGATAGCAACTGCTGCGACAACTGGGATATGATCTGCCAAGAGACATACGACAACTTTGCAGCGGGTATCTTTGAGGAGCCTGTAGGTGAAATAAGAGTTAGTGAGGCATTCGGACTTCACGAAAAGATATTTTTAAAGTTGGTAGAAGAATCTGACGAATTCCGTCAACTATACTACTCTCGACAGGCTGATATGATGAATACGGTCTTCTCCTGCGATAACATGCTCAATACACTAGACTCAATGGTGGCCATCATTGCACCCGAGATGCCACGACATATCCAGCGATGGGGTCGTAGTCTCAATGAGTGGGAAAGCAATGTCCAGACACTTAGAGACTTTATCTCAGAAAGGTGTGCCTATCTGGATGATGGGATGACCAATTGTTACGATCTCTCGGGTCCTTATGACATTACGCTAGACATCTTTCCTAGAGGCGCTGGGGATATAGATTTTAATACGATAGAAATAAAGGAGTTTCCCTGGACAGGATCATACTTTGGCAATATGGAAAATCTTATAGATGCAGATCCTAATTCAGATTATGATTTTGTGAGATGGGAAACAAAAAGTGGGACGCCAGTATTCCCGAATTTCGATAGTGAAAATGCGAGTATAATGCTCACTGGGCAAGACACGCTGGTCGCTATCTTTGCCTTAGAAACTTCTACAGAAGATCTCGTGGAGCAGAATCTTGATTTTGACGTATTTCCTAGCCCATCCACTGGGCTGGTGACAATGGAGTATAATCTCAAGGAATCTACTTCCATACGCATTGATATTGTGGATATGCTGGGTAGAGAATTGCACTCCTTTCCTAGTCACGAAGGTGTAGGAGGTCAGAACTATGAGAACTCCTTCGATTTCAATGCATTAGGTATAGATCAAGGAACATTTATTGTCCGAATTAATACAGATTTCGGAGCAGCAAACAGGAAGGTTATCATCGTTAAATAGGTATACTATTGTTGGTATGAAACGTCAAAGATTCTGGACAAAGTAGAATCTTTGCATAAACTCAAACAATGCACCTATCTATCTCAATTAGGAAAGCTAAGCCTATACTGGCTTGTCTGTTACTAACCCTTGCAATCAACCTTTCGGCACAAATAGACGCTTCAGATTGGACTTTGGCTTCTCATGCACATAATGAAGACGCTATATCTGAAGTATTATCGGCTTCGCTAGACATAAATCAACTCTATCACCGACAGGCCTCGAGTACTGCTGTAGAAATGTGGTTACCCGATCCGACAGGTACGCTGTCTCTATATCAGCTTGTCCCTACGACGACGGTCCATCCGTCTGTAGCACAGCATTATGAGGTCAAGACTTATAGAGGATACAATCTAGATCAGCCCTCACAAAAGATCAGCTGTACACTGAGTCCTCAAGGTCTAGTGGCTTTTGTCCTAGCGGGTAACAAGAGCTTCGCTATAGAGCCAGACTATACCTCAGATAACCACCGTATCTATTACAATAAATCGGTTGCCTCGACAAAGCACAGTTGTCATGTAGATGCCCTAGAAGAGGCTAACAAGTCCACTAGTCAAAAACAACTTATACCGGACGCCAAGAAAACCTATCGCCTAGCTCTGGTAGCAGCGGGAGAGTATTCTTTACAATTTGGTGGCAATCCTGTAGACACTACCCTAGTCCTCAATGCGATGGCGGCAGGTGTCAATCAGCTCAATCTAATATATCTAAGAGACTTAGGCATAGAGTTTTCTCTGGTGAGTACACCAGCTCTCGTGTTTTCTGATCCCAATACAGATCCGTTTACGACAAGTGTACCAGCTGGACTAGCAGCCGAAAACGAAAATGTCCTAGAGAACTCCCTAACTCCAGCAGGATATGATGTAGGCCACGCTTTATTCTGGGCTAACCTCGGTGGCGACTCACAGATCAATGTTGTGTGCCGAGACGGATTTAAAGGCGCTGGATATTCCTCTAGTGATGTCTCCCAAGTCCAATTATGGATAGATCAAGCAGCGCATCACCTAGGACACCAATTTGGTGCAAGCCACACGCATAGTTCTAGAGAATGTACCAATGCCAACCAAGGAAACACTTATGAGCCTGGAGAAGGCTCTTCCATTATGGCCAATGCAGGTAAGTGTGATACGTTAGCTCAGTATGCGGCGACAGCGGATCCCTTTTTCCATTATGCCTCTATAGAAGAAATATTTACAGTACGACAAATAGACGTTAACTCAGGTGGAAACAATTGTGCCGTCATCGACCCAACTGGCAACCCAGATGACCCGATGGTAGATGCTGGAAGGGATTTAAATATACCGATCAGTACACCTTTTGTATTGGTAGGTACAGCTAGAGATAGCGATACAGATTTGACTTATAACTGGTCACAATATGATGGTGATGGCAATGGCACGATAGGCTCGCCGTCATGTATGGATGAGGTGGCTTTATTTAGATTTAGACCCCCCGTTCCAGAGAACTTCAGATTTTTCCCTGAGTATGCAGAAGTACTCGCTGGTAATAATAACGGAGCAATGTGGGAAGTACTGCCCTGCTCTCCTCGATCTATGAATTTTTCTCTAGCCGTAAGAGATAATAATCCTGCGTGGGGACGGGTGACTCAAGACACGTCTAGAGTCCATGTATTGGCTACAGGACCGTTTGCAGTGACCTTCCCTAATGGTGGAGAAATGCTTAATGGCGGTCAAGCAGAAACGATTACTTGGGATGAAAATGGCACCAGCGCACACTGCCCTCTCGTGGACATACACTTATCTACAGATAGAGGAGTGACATTTACGGTTATAGCAGATGCGGTCAGCAATACAGGAATGGCGACACTCATATTACCCAATATGACTGAAGGCAATGCAAGAATACTTATCACCTGTGATGCGCCGGGTGGATTTGGAAGTGCCTCTACCTTTTATGATCTCAGTGACGGAGATTTTGAAATCAATCAGACGATGACCATCGACAATGATGGAGATGGTTTTGACTCCACTGTTGATTGTGATGATAATAACGATGAGATTTTTCCGGGAGCCGATGAAATCTGTAATGGACTAGATGACAATTGTTCTGGCTTAATTGATGACAGCGACCCACTTGTTATAGGTTTGACTACTTTCTATGCCGATGCTGATGGTGATGGCTTTGGAGATATGGATGCGTTTGTCGACGCCTGTGCTCCGCCAGCTGGATTTGTAACAGACTTTACCGACTGCAACGATACTGACCCCGCCATTAATCCTATGGCTCAAGAAATCTGTAATGGCATAGACGATGATTGTGATGGACTTGTAGATAGTGCTGACCCAGACCTAGTTGGTACAGCAATCTGGTATGCAGACGTGGATGGAGACAGCTATGGCGACCCTAATAACTCGACCATGTCGTGCACACAACCTGCTGGCTTTGTCAACAATGATGGAGATTGCGATGATACTGATCCTGCCATAAATCCTATGGCTCAAGAAATCTGCAATGGCCTCGATGATGATTGTGATGGACTTGTAGATGCTGCGGACCCAGGACTTGTCGGAACAGCAATCTGGTATGCAGATGTAGATGGAGACAACTTTGGTGACCCTAACAACTCGACGATGTCTTGCACACAACCTACTGGCTTTGTCAATAATAATGAAGATTGTGACGATACTAACTCTACAATAAATCCTGCTGGCCAAGAAATCTGCAATGGTATCGATGATGACTGCGACGGACTTATAGACAGCGCAGACCCAAGCCTCTCTGGATCGGGTAGCTCTACTTGGTTTGAAGACAATGACGGTGATGGTTTCGGAAATCCATTTGCAACTTTGAGTAGTTGCTCGCAACCAGTAGGCTATGTCTCTAATGGCAATGACTGTAATGACAACAATAACAATGTCAACCCTACTGCCCAAGAGGTGTGCAACGGCATCGATGATGATTGCGATGGACTCGTAGATGCTGCAGACCCAAGTGTCATAGGAGGTGGCACCTGGTATGCGGACAATGATGGAGATGGATTTGGCAATCCCTTTATCCCTTTTGTATCATGTGCCCAACCAGTAGGTTTTGTGGATAACGACTTGGATTGTGATGATAGTTTTTCTAGCATTTTTCCTGGCGCTCCAGAACTCTGCAATGGCGTAGATGACGACTGCGATGGACTGATCGATGCTGCTGACCCTGACTTGATGGGTGCGACATTGACTTGGTATGGAGATTTTGACGGAGACGGTTTTGGAAATATTGGCAACTCAATACAGGCCTGCACTCAACCTATAGGCTTTGTCTCCAATAGTGATGATTGTAATGACAACAATGCCAACATCAACCCAACTGCTAGCGAAGTATGCAATGGCATAGATGATGATTGCGACGGACTTACAGACGATAACGACCCTAGCCTCGTAGGTGGTACAACTTATTATCGCGACAATGATCTCGATGGCTTCGGAGATCCTAATGTAACCATACTCAGTTGTATGCCTCCGATAGGATATGTCGCCAACAATTCTGATTGTAATGACAATGACATCAATATCAATCCTACCGCTATAGAAATATGCAATGGCCTCGATGATGATTGTGATGGTCTGATCGACGATAACGATCCTGGTGTATCTGGCTTGAGCACTTGGTATCTAGATGCTGATGGTGATGGCTTCGGAACCATCTCTAACAGTCTCGTCTCTTGTAGCCAACCTAATGGTTATGTCAGTAACGATATCGATTGTGATGATAACAATACTGCCATCAATGCTGCCGCACAAGAAATATGCAATGGTATAGATGACGACTGTGATGGTCTGATCGATGCAGCTGATCCTGACGTACAAGGTGGCAGCATTTGGTTCCAAGATCTTGATGGAGATGGATTTGGCTCCCCTCTGACATCACAAATGTCATGTTCTCAACCTACAGGCTTTGTACCTAATGATCTGGATTGTAATGACAATAATCCTAATGTCAACCCAGCAGCCGCAGAGATCTGTAACGGAATAGATGATGACTGTGATGGTCTCATCGATGACAACGATCCAGATGCTACTGGAGCGAGTATCTGGTATGCAGATTTTGATGGTGACCTCTTTGGGTCTAGTACCACTATACTGACTTCTTGCACCCAACCAATCGGCTATGTTGCGAACAACCTAGATTGCAATGACAACAATGCAAATGTTAACCCTGGAGCTGGAGAAATCTGTGACAATAATATCGACGATGATTGTGACGGTCTCATAGATGGAGCCGATCCTGATGTAGCGGGCGGCTCCACAACTTGGTTCCAGGATCTTGATGGTGATGGTTTTGGAGATGCCAATTCTAGCTTGAGTGGTTGTAACCAACCAGCTGGATTTGTAGGCAATGATCTAGATTGTAATGACAACAATCCTAATGTCAATCCCGCCACCCTAGAAGTCTGTGATAATGGCATAGATGATGACTGCGATGGACTAATAGATACTTCCGATCCAGATGTGGCCAATATTGTATTGACCTGGTACTTTGATATGGACGGAGACACTTACGGTGGTACTCAGACACTTATGGCGTGCACACAACCAGCAGGTTATGTGCTCTTGTCAGGAGATTGTGACGATACCGATCCTGCTGTCTCTCCATTGGCCCAAGAAGTCTGTGACAATGGCATAGATGACGATTGTGACGGGCTTATAGATACGGCTGATCCAGATGTTGTCATCTTGACCTGGTATCAAGATCAAGATCAGGATGGTTTTGGTGATCTGAGCGTGGCATTGACTTCTTGCTCCCAGCCAGTAGGTTTTGTATCCAATGGAATAGATTGCAATGACCAAGATGCTTCAATCAATCCTAATGCGCTAGAGCTGTGCGACAATGGTATAGATGATGATTGCGATGGCCTCATAGATAGTGCCGATCCAGATGAGACAGGAGATATATTCTGGTATGAAGATCTCGATGGAGATGGATTTGGCAATCCGCAAGTGTTTAGCTTGTCTTGTTCTCCACCAGCGGGCTTTGTTAGAGACAATACCGATTGCAATGATAACGCCGCCAGCATCAATCCAGCAGCACTTGAGCTTTGCGATAACGGAATCGATGATGATTGTGACGGACTTATCGATAGTGCCGATCCAGATGTAGCGGCCATAGGCACTTGGTATCTGGACAATGATGGTGATGGTTTTGGGGATGCTAATAACAGTATACAGACGTGTAATCCTAGCAGCAACTATGTCAACAACAGCAATGATTGTGATGACAACAATGCGTCGATCAATCCAATGGGCATAGAGGTATGCAATGGCCTGGACGACAACTGCAATGGACTCGTAGACATTGACGACCCCGCTCTATCTGGTGTAGGGATATGGTTTGCTGATGAAGATGGAGACGGTTACGGAGACCCAGACAACTTTATATTTGAGTGTAGCCAACTGCAGGGCTTTCTTCCTAATAATGAAGACTGCGATGATACCAATCCCGACATAAATCCTGAGGCTGTAGAAATCTGCAACGGTATAGATGATAATTGTGACGGTCTTGTCGACGATAGCGATCCATCGGTACTTATAACGGAGTGGTATTTGGATGCCGATGGGGATGGTTTTGGTGATCCAGAGACTGCCTTGACGGAGTGCTTCCAACCGCTAGGATTTGTAGACAACGATCTAGATTGCGATGATCTCAATCCAGAAGTCAACCCCGCTCAACAAGAGATTCCTGATAATGATATAGATGAAAATTGTGATGGACAGCTCACCAGCCTTATATCTATTGCAGAAAGTGTATACAGCATCTATCCTAATCCAGTAAAAGAAACGCTGTACGTGGAAGGAAATAGAGGGCAGGAAATTGATATCCAAGTGCTAGATATACAAGGTAAGGTCATCAAAAAAGCGCTACACACGCTTCCTGCAAAGTTATCACTTGAAGGTATGCAAGGCGGTACTTATCTTATACTGTTACAAGATCCAGAAACGGGCCAGCGGGCAGTCGATAAATTGATAAAGCTTAACTAATACAAAAAGCGGAAGGAGTATTTCTTCCGCTTTTTTTATGGATTTTTATCCGTGGTTATTTTACATCTAAGGATATCTCATAACAACAAAAGCCGTCCACATACCCATATAATAAAAGGCCTTCACTCTTAACAAGCGAAGGCCCTACACAATCAATTTCTAACTTTATTCTTTACTCAATGAGCATCATACGTTTCATAGCAGTCTTGTCAGCGAAGTCCAGCTTATAATATATTACACCAGAAGTATTCACTGTACTCTTCTCGAATATTAAAGTATTCAGTCCCGCCTGTCCATAACCCTCCATAGTCTTCAAGGTCTGACCGTTGATGTCATAGAAAGTCAGATTATAATTACCCGATTCTGGCAGTATAAATTCTATTTCTGTATCTTCACTGAATGGATTCGGCTTATTTTGCTTTAGTGTAAATACCTCCTCATATTCTGTTACAAGATTTAGATTTTGACTAATGTATTGAGCAGTGAGATACCCTTCAGCCTTGGTAAGAGATGAATTCAGATCAATCAACTCAGACAGACGTCCAGCCTTCTGTGCTCTCAATGAAATCGTCAGTATAGCAGAATCTTCGTCTATCGGATAATCACTGTGATGACTTAGCGTAAGCGCCTGACCAAAGTCGTGATAGTTCACTTCAGTGATATCCCTACCCGTTACACCAGTAAGTTCCATATTGGCGTAGGTCAACGTAAACTGGTAGCCATACATATCATTTTCTTGAGTATATAAGTCAAGCTCCACAAGGTCTCCTGCTTCTATCAATTGATCTGTATAGGCCAAGCTTATAGTACCACTTTGTCGTAGCTGCGTTGCTTGATTGATAACATTAGACACGACATCCTCATTGGTATCTCCAACTTTGACACCAATAAAATTCTCATCCATCATAGACTGACTCAAATCAGTTACCATTAGAGAATCTCTGTATTCCCATACATTATCAAAAGTCAAAGTTTGATCTTGGTCTATAAATACCCAAGAATCTTGTCTAGGCAATTCTTGATAAATACCCAATATCAACTTTCTTAATTCTATCAAGTCAATACCATCTATCCGTCTATCATTGTTAACATCTGCTGCTATCATTTTGTAAGGCGAATCCAAAAGGGAACTACCTAAAATATGTCGTTGGATGTTTAGCAAATCGATTGTGCTGACGCCATTTAGGTAATCATCATTCTTTTTTCCTTTAATCATATAATCACTCTGCGCGGACAGATCTTGGAAAGCATAACTTCCGTTTTCATCCGTATTGATATAGTCCAAGCTGCTGTTACGCATATCACTAAGTGTCGCTTCTACAGACTGGATACTTTCTCCTTGTACAGTCATAAAGCTACCTGCGATCGCCATCTGAAGGCTTCCAACATTTCTAATAATTGGTCGCACCACACAGAAATCTCTATTGTCACATTCATCCCATACAAAAACTGTAAGGTCTAGACTGCCTGCAGCATCTAAATCACCTGTATCGAATATTCTCGTAGTCGTTCTCGTCTGTGGGTCATAGCGGTCTGCCTCTCTAGAGTTAAAGTCAGCCTCTGATCGAGAATCACCAGTAACTGGATCAAAGAATCTCAGACTATTGGGTGGTACTACATCAGAAAAGGTAAAGCGCAATGCTGACTCTGGTGTACAATTGTCGCTGCTCGAAGCACTAAAGTCAATCGCACTAAGTGTAAAGGTTTCTCCATTGACTAAGTCGGTCGTCAGATTAATACAATGCGGTCTCGGTGCAAAAGCATCCAAAACTGTAAACATAGAAGTCAAAGTCGACACATTGCCACAAGCATCTGTAGCTGTATAGGTTACAAGATGTCCCACCTTATTGGCAGGTACGTCCGCTAACTTAATAAAAAGAGTATCACCAGGATTGGTAAAGTCTTCTAATAAAACATCTTCGGAGTCATCACTATCGTAATCAACTGATACCATCCAAGAAATTTCTTGGTCAGCACACATATCTTCATCAATAGCAAATACTGAGAGGGTTACCAAATCCAAACTACACTCATCGGCATTAAGCTCAAAACTAGCATCTGAAGCATCTGAAATTATAGGCTCAGAATCATCAAAGATTCTTACCGTTTGACTTTGAGTATACACCCCATCGGCTCCACCCGTTATGCTATATCTACACCAATCAATCACTTGCCACTGATTTATAATATCGAAACAAGAACCATCCGAAGATGGAAATGTATCAGACTCTACTGCTACTCCAAAACTCCCCCCACAAGACGTAGTTGGTATAATCGGTCTAGAATCAGCGACTTGACTGCAAGTACCATCTATATCCGCAGGCCACACAATTGTAGCAGGATCAAATCGCTCAGTTATAACAACAAAATATTGCGTACATAAAATATCTCCATCAGAAATAAATTCTCTACGCAATGCCCCAAAATTGCACTCCTCACTAAATGCTGCAATGGCATCAGGCTGCCCATCACCATCTACATCATAGACTGGATCTACATCAGCCGGCTTATCAAAAGGAATTGTTGCAGAAGCAATAGCATCTAAATCAAATTCCAAAGTCACAGCACCACATATACCTGATAGACTCGGCAAGCCTGTAGTACTGAAATCATCTCTATCTGCATTGCAATCCAATAGTACACCCGCAGGACAAGTCAATTGGTCTTGAGACTTATCCTGTAAGACGACTCTTGATCTGACGATACTAGAATTGCCATCCGCATCCGTTACTCTAAGATCTACAGCAATCTCACCAAAGCCAGTTGGCTCCATATCATCACAACAGAAGGTAATGCTATCTCCAAAAACATCCGCACCATTACCACAAGGATCGTCATCTCTCTTGATCTCAAGGGTTACATCTGAACAATGATCAAATGATCCATTATCTATAGAATTAGCAAAAACCCTTGCCGACACCTCACCACTTGATAATACGTTCAATGGCACTACTATAAATTCCTCAGCAATAGCATTGGGCTGTACACCATCCGCAACACGTACAGATATTGTATCAAAAGATTGATTGCCACAACAGTCCTCAGCCCTATAATATACTTCTGTCGTGCCGACCTCAAATCTGAAGCCTACAAAACCACTAGATGCATTTCCAATAATGGGATTATCAGCAGAAGTACCTGTCACTGTATACGTCGTCGGACCGCCACATAAATCTTGTAATGATAATGGCTCAGGCAAACCCAAATCTATAGAGCAAGCCCCTGTAGAAACTATTGTATCTAAATCCGCTCCCACGCTAAGAACTGGACCATCTTCATCAAGAAAAGTAATCACTTGGTGGTATTCAGTAAATTCTGAACTACACCAGTCTAATATTTTCCATCGTCTTAATATCTTGCCATTACCAGCACAGCCTTCTGCACAACTATCTAATACAACATCATTGTACGTCATCTGCGCATTACACAGCCCTTCTGTGCCTACCCCTACGGCTTGTCCATCTATAAAGACATAAGGCATTGCAGATTCGACACCCAACTGTAGGGCGATAAACTCAGGACTCACCTCATCTAATAGACAACTAGCAATTACTGTCTTTGTCGGTCTATATAAAGTATTGGCGACTGGTGTATCTGGTGCCTCCTGATCTGTAATCGTCATTGGCTCAAACAGATATTCTCTCACGCAAGAAACACTCTGTGTCTGTCCTCCACCCGCATCAAACTCTACAGTCCAGGTTCTTTGCAATAAACTTGCATCGCACATTTCACCTTGCGTCAATCTGTCCCTAAAGAATACATTAGAAACTGTAAGGTCAAAGCAATTATCCTCTATACTATTCTCTACAAATTCCTGTATATCACTAGGAAGGTTGTCTTGATTTTCTAGAAGAGAGGCATCATAACAACTAAGTGTGCATTCTGGCGCATAGCCATCGCGTATGCCATCACCATCTGTATCTTCGCCACCCACAGGACAATCACAGTCCAGTACAGGTGGTGTCTTATCCTCTAGAGTTACAAATCCCCAACAAGTATTACCCTCGCAGGAAACTGTAAAAATCAAATCTTGTCCCAGATAATTAACAACATCATCGGACATAGACGGCGTAACTAAATTATGATCTACAAGCGCACCACTTTGTGTCGTTATAACAAATGAATACGCCTCAGGATTTGACACATTGTTCTCCAATAAATTATCTACACCTATCTGTGCACCGTCACAATTAGGTCCTACAGAAATATTTATATGTGCATTACACGCTAAAGTACCACAGTCTATAGCGCAGTCACAATCAAGTGTATAGTTTGCAGTGCCACAAACCTCTGAGCAAGTATCTGGCAATACGAAACCAGAAAAAGATTCTCCTATATCGGGAATAGCCGCTAGTAGCGCACCAAAATCCAAATTGGCCACATTAATGGCCTGAACAGAATAACCTTGATTACTTAGTCCAGTAAATAATCCAGTCTCATTGGTTGCCGCAACATTGTTATCTGCATCTATAAGAATGTAAACCATTCTTGAATTTTCTGCATTAAAACTACCAGGCTCTACCTGTGCCAATATGAATCCACCTCCCGCAGCACTCTCACAATCACAAGCTGGGCCTGAAGCATGCAGTGCGGTGTCAGCTGAGCCATCACTTAAGGAGCCTGTCGCAGTAGAATAACCACAGACTACTTCAGAAATAACAACGACGTCTGAGCAACTTTCACCAAAATTGGAAAATGTAAGATCAACTGCACCACCTACTCTTGAATGCGCGAAGGGACCTATAACTTGCGCTCCCAAAGTAGTTATGGTCAACATCGTCCCATTGACACTTAGAGAAACTGTATTGGTACCATCTGTATCTGTACCGAAATCCGTGAGATCGATACTAATAAAGTAAAAGTCTTGATCAGCTTCTGACCCATTCATATCATTAGTACACGTCGCTACTGCCGTCAGCATAGGAACTCGGCAGCAATTAGGTGCATCAAAAGTTACCATATCCATACAACTAGAAGGAGACCCAGCATTACAATTTGTCACTGTAGGCACTTCATAAGTTACTACCCCATCCATATCATAACCTTCTACATCTACCAGCGTAGCACCTCCTTGACTATCGCCGTCATAGAGATATATATCATCAGTCGAGTTGTTCCAAATTTGACAATTAGAACTACTTGATAGTCGATCCGATCCTATCATAAAAGCTGAGCCTTCTGAGCCCGTAACACTACTTGTTGCATCAGTTGCCAGTACACTGGAGAATATTGTTATGCATTCTCCAGGCATTAAGCTTCCGCTTTCGATTACAACAGACGTCTCTGGAGATCCATCGTTAGTAGCAGAGTCCTCAACCTCCCATCCAGAAAGATCAGTGCTAACATCAGGACAATCTGCACACATTTCAGTAGCACAAATAATAAAGTATTCGCCATCAGCACCACACTCATCTATGGCACCATCACCATTAAATGATTCAGCAATATAGATTATAGGACTAGGTGCGGTGGCACAATCCACTGTTACACCAGCACTATCTCCTACCGTAATATCAAGTGCAGCTGTACCATCACCGACAAGAGATGGATCAGATATCGTAACGCAACCCGCATCAGGGGATAAACTTGAAAAAGTAGTACCATCTATAGTCACATCAACTAAAGCGATAGGCGATAGAGGGTTGTTGTGATCATAACAAACTTCGATTGTATAGGTGCCATCAGTATTACAAGTTGTCATAGAAGAGAGAATATCAATAGAACAACTAGGAACAGTCTCCGCATCTAATCCGTCACAATCTTCATCTATTCCATTATCAGGTATATCGAGAGCAGCAGGATTGATACTACTGTTGTTATCATCACAATCTTCAGATGAGGCAAAACCATCACCATCATTATCTACAACTATATTGGAGCAAGAAGTGGGTACATTTGAAATATCTACTTCAAAATTGCAAGTGGCGTCAGCTGTCAATGAAGCTACAATATTGATATTGGAACCATCAGCAGAAAAAGTAACATTCGTAAAAGTTTGAGATTCTGTCATATTAAATTCTTCACTTAATGTAACAGATCCAGATATATCAAGAAATCCAGAATTAGGAGGATTGGCTATCGTAACAACGATATCGCCTGTAAACGTATCATTACTCCCGTCAGTATCATTACCAACATTGGCACATTCAGAAACATTAACCAATTCTATATTTGTTATACTACAGTCTAGGTCTGTATCAGAGCAGGCTGCTGGAGCGAAAAATTCAAAATCTTGGCTGCAGCTAGGCGCATTCTGTAATCTTACAAATCCTACCACTGTATTTCCTGTAGCCGGAAGTGCTATAGTAGTGAAAGAAAAACTTGTAGCACCCATAGGCGCCGTCTCAACAATACTCGTACCTACATTTATTTCTAAATCTGTTTCTGCAGAAAGTGAGTTCGTGAAATTCACTAAGACGTCTAGCTCAAAAATATCATTAGAATTATCGGAGTCATTACCACCATTAATACAATCAGAAACAGCTATAATCTGAACATCAGCGATAATACACTCATCGGGACAAGTGCCTGGCATAGTTGTGACTGTACTTACAAGACTCGTCGAAGCAGTATTTGTGTTGCAGACACATCTTGAAGATACAGTAATGGCAGTAGTCTGATCGTACATCGGCAGTGTAGTCGTACCAGCTGTAGCAAATCCATCTAGAGAATACCTCAAAGTAGATCCGGCAGGACAAACATTAGTCGGCTCTGAGATCATTCCTCCAGAATGAGTACCTCCTGGTACTGTACAGGTACTCTCGACTACTTGCACATCTAAGGTTCCACTTTCTATAGCACTGAAATCTGGGCAAGAATTCAACATCAAAGGGCCATTACAATTGAAAGCAGCTTGCGTTGCAGAATTTTGACAACCATCAGTATCAGAAGGAAATTCTATGCAATTAGAATTTGCACAAGTGGAAGCACCCGCAGCAACTTCACAAAGTAAGTTACCACCTTCGACCAATCTCAATATTTCTCCACCATTATCGATATAGGCACCTGAATTGAGATCTATAACACCTGGTGGAACCGGGTTGGCAACTTCATCCCAGTTAGTAACAGCAAAGACGCATTCTCCTGGCGCTAACACCCCTGATAACATACGTGTCATACCAATTAGATCTATAATCTCTACATTAGAAAGATCTCTTGTTGCGCTCGAGACGTTACAGATTTCCACAAATTCATCTGTAAAAGTCGCATTCCCATTTCCATCCGTATCGAAATTATTTGCACCATCCGGATCTAACAAGACAGACCTAATCTCGAGCTCATCACATTGTGCCATCAGTTCATTATGAAGAACTGAGCATCCACAAACTATAATTAAAGAAAATAAAATATTTTTCATTGTTTCCTTTTTGAAAATCAATAGGATTGTTTGTTCTAAGATTTTAATTCTGTCCATTCCATGGGAAGGTGCCATTGCAACCTACCGTACATACTTGTAAAGCCGCAAAATCAAAATCATCTTCGTCCATAGCATTATCAGTACCACCAGCAGTCTCATCATCGACGTTATTGTCATCTTCATCAGCGAGTCCACCTTCGGTAGTTTCTAGATTATCATCTTGATCATTGATACTTTCTAGACCTTCTGGGTCTTGAGTTGCCGCAATTATTTCAGCAGCATTAAATAGAGTACCATTTATAGCTTCTTCTCCTACTCTCAAGAAAATGGTCATCATAAGGGACTCTCCCGCAGGCAAAGCAGAGTTGGTGACGACCATACCTGTTACTGTACCTCCACCAGGCGTATCAGGATTATTAGAGAAGGCTGTGGACATATTATCCATCGCAAGAAAATCCAATCCTAGAGGCAAGTAATCTGCAACTTGCACCTGGTATACAGGTTGATTACCTTGATTGAATACTTCCATACTAAACTCTACAAGATCGCCTATACCAAAAGGTCCAGCAGATACTAAAACTTTCATTAAAGCAACATCATAGACGGGGCAAGGCTCCATTCTGACTACTGTACTACTTGCCTCCTCGGTACAATCACCCATAATTGTTGCTCTGACAAAAATCTCAACACCATCAGCGAGAGATGTCGTCATAAAAGTTTCTGAGGAACCTGATTGTAAAATTTCTTCGACACCATCACTATCCACATCTGTATAAAAAGTATAGTCCGCTAATCCTGCTGGGTCTGCAGTGAACACAAGTTCCTCTCCAGTACATCCTTCTGTCTCCTGAGTGAGTGTAAGGTTTTGCGGCTCTACAATTGTAATCGTAAACGCGTCTGTAACATTGCAAAAATTATCACAGACAGAGACAACAGTACCATTGTATACACCAGGCTCTAAGTTATCTGGCAACATATATCTAGCACCCATTGCAAGACCACTAGTGTTCATATCTTCTAAGCCTGCAGTGTTAGCAGCTTCGTCATACTCGACAAGGAAATGCTCGACGGGGCAATCAGTAGTAAACTCTATAGGAATCTCAGTCGTGCCCACACATACTACAGGATCGTTAACCGTAATGCTAGGCGCCTCTGGCTCTCCAATTTCTATTTCAACAATTGCACTTTGGCAATTAAGACCGTTTGGTCGATTTTCTAGACTTACCATATATGTCCCTACTGTCAAGCCTGACAACAGAAACTCATTGTTAGCATCTCGCGCTATCGAAGCCCCTGAAGCTACCGAACCTTCTGGCCCAGTATATATTAAAAATATACCTCCTGGGGATATATTGGAAAGCACAATAGAGCCGTCTGTACCCCCACATATAGTTGCAGGTGAACCCATCGCCTCAAATGAAGGTGGTGTAAATAATTGAACCCCAACAGATACAACAGCAAAGCAAGAAGGTCCAAAAGATACTCTAGCATAAATATCTGCATTGGTAAGGTCCATTCCATCAGGAATTTCGTTTACGCCTGTTTGTGCATCTTCTTGCGTCATATAATAAGTCACTGTTGCTATTGAGGAACCATCCATACCATCACCATCTACATCACCATTGGCTATATCTTCCGCGTCAGTCAAATCGTAATCTGCCATAAAAGAACCTTGTGGATCTTCACAGCCCCTGATAAAGGCTCCTTCGTTGACACTTGACACATCGCAACAAAGCGTGTTGTCTACAGTCACCTCTACAGTGGTCATAGACTGACAACCTGTTAGCGGATCTGTATAGACTACAAAATAGGTTGTCGTTACCGTTGGCGACACAATTGATGAGGAGAGTAGCGGAGGCGTCATCATTAACTCTGTCTCAGTCAGCATACTAGGATCGTCAGAATAAAAGGTCAGGTCATCATCGTCTATATTATATTCTACCGATAACAAGTCTACAGAGCTACCGTCTTGTCCACAGATCGCGTCTGGTTGTGTGGTTACCATAATCGCTGTAGGATCATCGAGAACGGCTACATCAAGCGCTGCCTCCCCACTACAATCCTCAGGATTTGTTGCTTCTACAAACAACTGCACACCACTGTCTATCGCAGCACTCAAGGTAGCGGAGGTACCCATCTGAAGTATCTCTCTCACTCCATCGCCAGCGACGTCAGTATAAAAAACATACTGATCCATTCCCTCTGGACTAGCTTCAAACGTATGCTCCTCTCCAGGACAAGCAATTGTAGTCTGGGTTAACTCAACAATAGGATCTTCCTTCAACGTAATCTCGAAAAGAATATTTGTGCTACAGAAATTTTCGCAGAAAAGCGTGAGCACACCCCTATAGGTATCCGGTGATGCTGTCATAGGAATAATGTACTCAGCATCTGTCGACGGAGTACTTGTATCTATATCTTGAAAGCCAGTCGCATTGGCTGCATCATCATAATCTATTTGATAGTTGGCCACCGGGCAGTCTGCTGTAAATTCGATTGGAATACTCGTCGTGCCTACACAAACAGAAGGACTATTAACTGAAGCAAAAGGTGTATTGGGTTGAGTAACAGTTATCATCTGTGGCGCACTAGAACACATAAATCCAGTACTGGCAGTTGTTACCACTAAAACCAATGTATAACTACCAGCCGCCAGATTATAAACAACAAATGCGCCGTCATTATCAGAACTAAAAAATCTCGTTTCTGTCAAACCACCAGTAGCAGTTAGTTCGATGGAGTAATCAGCAAGTGGTGCAAATCCAGAAAGTGTGATAGTACCATCAGCAGTAGATACCGCACAATCACTTGTCGATGTCGCAGATAAATTAATTGATGGAGGTGTAATAGGTCGAAGCTCAACTTCAACAATACTAATGCAACCCGCTGCAAACTCAACCTTGGCATATATCGGGGAACTGCTCAAGCCCATTCCATCTGCCAGTTGATTTGTACAGGTTACTGCATCAGACATTGATAAAAAATAGGACACTATACTGGTCGATCCATTAGCGCCATCTCCATCTACATCACCGTTATTAATATTTTCTGCATCAGTAAGATTATAGTCGGCACTTGTAGAGCCATTACCACACGCCTCGATAAAAGTATTTTCATTTATCTGAGGGAGTGGATTCACTGTGACAACTGCTTCGCAGGAACTCGTACAATTATTATCATCTGTAACAACTACTGAATAAGTACCTGCTGCTGAGCTAGCACCTCCAGATAGTGTAGGATTTTGCATACTTGATGTAAAACCATTAGGTCCACTCCACGACCAAGCTACAGCATCTCCACCTGTCTCTGTGAGATCAATATCTTCTCCTTCACATATGGCTATATCTTCCGTAGAGCAGGCAGGTGTGTCGAAGTAATCTACAGTCAAGCAGACTGTCGCTTCGCACGAGATAACCAAGTACAACAACGTTACGCAAACTTGATCCATATCGGATAAGGTCGCAGAGTTAGTAGAATTCCAAGTATTGGATGCCCCCACTTGTTTTATTTCGTTAGTATCTTCTATACCATTTCCGTTGGTATCTACAAAAAATCTATATCGGTTGGCACCAGTTGCAGTAGCGGTAAATAAAAATCCTTCCCCTTCACATTGAGGTCCATCATAGGATATCATTCCATCAGTAGGACATACTGGGCATTCTCCTGGGACTGTTGTAACAGAAGACACCACACTTGTCATGGTATCGTCTGCATCGCAGGTACACCTAGTCATTACTGTCAGGGCCATTTCTTGATCGTAAGTAGGGAGCATATTGCTCCAAGTTGTACCCCCATCTGTTGTGTACTCTAGCGTAGAGCCTGTAGGACAGCCGTTCGTTGGAGTCGACAAGCTTCCTCCTTCTGGGGTACCACCTACTGTACTACAACTGCTCTCAGTGACACCTACGTCTAAGTCCCCTTCCATAATGCTACTAAGTACTGGACAAAGTGGACAAGCACCAGGGGTAGTTGTGACAGAAGATGTCTCGCTAACTACAGACGCATCTGCATCGCATTCACATCTTGTGTCTATGGTTATAGAAGTTGTCTGATTATAAGTCGGCAAGGTTGTGATCCAAGTCACTCCATTATCTATAGAGTACATTAAGGTAGAGCCTTCGAGACAAGCTACCGGTGCAGTTAAGGAACCTCCCGATGGAGTGCCTCCAAATTCTGCACAAGTACTTTCCGTTATGCCTACATCATAGTCACCGTCTGCTGTTCCTGATAAGTCTGGGCACTGTGGCTCACAAGAAAATGCCGCATCACAACCAGTACAGTTACCTGTACCAGGCGAGGGGTCACCTACAATTGGCATACTTCCATCTATAGGATAGTGTACAGTTGTAGTTTCTGAAGCAGAAGCTCCAAGTGCCGTATGTGAAAAATCCACTGAAGGATCATCAGAACAAGTTAAGGTGACAGTCACATTTTCGGATGGCGTCAAAGAACCAGAAAACGCATGCGTAGTCATAACCGCAGTGAATGGACAATTAGACATACCAGAAGAATTGGCTATTCCAGATTTACTTATAGCAATCACCACATATTCACCTGCAGGAATTATGGTACCCTCAGGAAAATCATAGTTAACACCACCCGATATAGTTACCGTTGTTGTCGAACTGGTTGTTATTGAATTATTATAAGCATTGAATATTTCTACGTATTCACAATTACTATCTGTACCCGCACCTGAATTGACTTCAGTTACAAAAATGCCGCCTACTCCAGAGCACTCACCACATGCTATCTCTACTGATTCTACTGGCACGCAGAAATCAACTGTGGATAAACTGCCAGACGGCGAAGTGTTAGACTCGGTAAACCCATTCCCATCACAATCCGGGGCATTTGAATTACTCATCAGGTAAATCATCGTCACTTTATCAATTACATCCGTCGATGACAAACCCCAATTTGGAGGAATGGCACCATCCCTCATACCTGTAGACACACTTGAGTTGGGTCCAGATGATGATGGTGGCTCTTCTACAGGACAAGCTGTGACACCTGTAACAAAATCAGCTCTAAATACGCCCGCTGGGAGTACTGCTCCAGACGCAGTCCCAGTAATATGTTCCATCATGGTGATACCGCTTCCCGCTTGTGCATTACAATAAGTAGCTAGATCACCTACATTAACTGGAGGTGCTGCAAAGGTCGTACCTTCTACCCATCCACCCCAGGCTTCTAGTCCCTCAGTTGATCCATTCATACTTGTCCAAGCAAGGTCAAGACCATCGGCTGTAGACATGAAGCCATTGATAAAAGCATATTCTACAACTACCCAACAATTGGCACACGGATTATCATTAACTGTAGCACCTCCAAAATCACTTCCGCCAGACACATTCGTCTCAAGTTGCGGAGTAGATTGATTTGCCTCTAGTCCATTAGGTCCGAGGCAAGCACCAGCTACAGTAGTACCATTTGTTCCATTGGGGAAACTGCAGGTCACTGACATAGACACTGTCACATCATCGATACCATCCGTTCCACTCGTATAAGTCAAGCCCGTATTAGTAGCAAAATCGTGATTGAATGAAGCAGCATTGGCTGTTCCATCCGCACCATTAGAGGTGATGCAAGTCTGCGGAAATTCGTCCTCATCAAGATCAAAACTAGTACCACTACAAGACTGCCCTATGACAGACTGGGCACTTATGAAAGTCACCAAGACTATCATCATAGAGGACAGACGTCCTAGAGTTATTTTAGTGTTCATATAGTTGATTGCTATTGTTGTTGACCTCCAAGCAAAAAATCCCATCAGTCTAAGAGACCAATAGGTTAAAAACTTATTGAATGAAGAATATATACTACCGAGTAAGGACCAGATCCTTGTAAGAAGATAGGACGATAGGCAAAGACAGCATTTCGAGATTGCTGTTCTGGATTCACTTCGTAAATAGTGATAAACTGAATTTCTCATTCCTAAATGATAGATTTAAAGAACAACCTACTTCATTCAAAATCTATGCTAGAATTACGATTTTCTTTAATATGTTATCTAAAGAAAAGGCATACACATATGTAAACACCTGTTATACAATGAATTACGCATATGTGATAAGCTGATTATATTTATCCTATGGTAGACCTACATATACTCAACGGAGATGCTATTACTCCCCTATTTCAGCAAGCTGAGATTCCAGGTGAGGTCTTTGTGTGGTCAGAGGTCTTGTGTGCGGGGCGCTCCGCAGTAGATTTGGCCAGCGAAGAACATTGGGGGTATAGACAGACCTATCTTAAGGAGACTTACTCATTTTTTGAGCAAAAGAAATTTGATGGGATAAAGAAGCGTTTTCAGTCCTTAGACCCTCATCAATACAAGGGTATCTTCTTATGGTTTGAGTATGATCTCTTTTGTCAAATCAATATGCTTGCCCTATTAGCGTGGCTGTCTACAACTAACTATGCCGCTGCACAAATCCACTTAGTCTGTGTGGGGGCGCATCCTGACTATGATCAATTGGTCGGTCTTGGAGAATTGACGCAGAAGCAGTTTGCTACTCTTATAAATACTCGGCAACAACTTAAGGAATCTGATCTTCAAACCGCAAGTACGCTCTGGACCCTATGGTGTGTAGGTCAACACGAGGATCTCATAGAGACAGGCCTACAATTAAATCAAGACAGGTTTCCTTACGTCGTACCTGCTCTGGAAGCGCATATCAAGCGGTTTCCTTATTCTAGTACGTTGCTGACTGAAATAGAAAATCACATCATAGACTTGATCAGAGAAAAGCCACAGACAGCCAAGGATATAGTTAGGCAACTTCTCAATCGAGAAAATTATTACGGCTTTGGTGATGTGCAGTATTACAATATTATAAAGAACCTCGCACCAATATTAAAGGAGGACGAAGGGCTGCTGTACTTGGAGGCTTCAGGAGATAAACAAGAGCAGTCTACAAATCCTAGAAACAAAATCAATAGAAATTTCTTCTATGGAGGAACAAGCCAGAAAGATTATTTCTACAGCGAAAGGACAGGTCAACTTATCAAAAAAGAGAACTCTAAGTGGCACTAGCAAAAGCAAAAACGATCGCAATACTAGTGCTGGTATAGAGAGGAAGGACAATCCAGAAGGATGCTGTGGTGGTAGACTAGGATTAGCTTGATTAATTGGCTTAGGCAGAAAGTTACCTAGATTGATACTCGATCTAAGTGTGTTACAAAAAAAAAGGATTTCAATTACTGAAGAGCATTAAGCACCCTAGTTATTGAAATCCTTTCTGAGATATCTCTTGTACTTATATCTTTACTATTCTCTTCAAGGTGCCTCCTGAGGTGTTGGCAAGTTTTAGATAATAGACTCCTTGAGGATAATCCATCAATGAGAAGGTGCCGATGTAGGCCCCGTCATAATTACCCAATTGTCTACTGTAAACCAACTTACCTTCGTTGTTTAAGATGTCAACATTAAGTAATGGCTCATCATAATCGAGATTCACGATTTCTATATTGAATACGCCTTCGGTAGGATTGGGATACATATTAATTGAAAACTCATCACTCAAGTCAACCAACGAGGTAGAACCAGGAACAGTTACAACTAGTGCTTCTTGACATACGCCATCACCAGCAATGACGACAACTTGGTAGTCACCAGCAGCTAGATTGCTAAAAAATGCGTCATCTTGGAAGCTGACTCCATTGTCGATACTGTATTGGTAAGGTCCCGCAGCACCTTGCACGTCGACAAGAATTGAGCCTGTATTTCCAGAGTTGATATCGTCTCCTACATCAACATTGGTGCTGATCTCACATTGCTCACAGAAGGTTCTTTCTAAGGTAAAACCATAGTTGCCATCATTGACAAATAGCACCTCTCCGTCAGAGTCTAATATCTCGATTTCCCCTAGTCCAAACAAACAACATATGCCGTCGCCTGCTGCATCAGTGATTACTATATTGTAACAAGAATCTGTCTCGATACAGATATCTGTTGTATAGAAACCTGAATCTGGTGTATCCTCGAGATCTCCCTCCTGCAAGACTATACCATCTAAGGTCGTTATCGACCAGTCGACTTCTTGAGGAAAATCATCCGCCACTATATTGAGTGTAATGAAACGGCCAGCTCCATTCTGAAAATAAGAAAGTGGCCCGGAAGCGTTACCGTCCGTTGTATCCATTTCACCATTGGCCATAGTTAGTACAAACTCTATTGTGTTGTCCCCTATTTCTGGTATCATCGCATCATAGGACACTATTTCTGACGCTTCAGAAGCCAGATTGCCTTGATAATCTATCTGATCGACGACCATACCGTTTAATATAACGTCGATTACTGCAGACTGCAGCGGTCGGAATCCAGTATTGGTTATAGTAACTTCGAATGAAGCAAATTCAGCACACCCTACGCTTTCGCCCCTAGCAGTTAATCCTGCATCATTGGACCTTAATTGTCCCACGACTACAGTCGTCGTATCGTTAACAGTATTTTGATCATTAGGATTTCTTATAGTTGCTGTAAGTTCATAATCGCCAAGAGCTGATAGATCTACCGTTTGGCTAAATGTATGTTCGTAGCGCTCTCTAGGAGCTAGCGTCAATGCGACTCTATCTGAAACAACTTCATTGCCATCAAGTAGTAGTGTCACGTCAAAGTCCGTAAGAGAAGAGAGACCTGCATTAAGAAATTCTGCAGTAACGGACTCAGTAGTAGTCAGTGCATCTGAGTTTGTAGGCTGTGTGATTGCCGTTGCCGCTAGGTCAAATGTATCTACTCGTAGTTCGAAAGAAACAATGCGGGTACGTGCCCCACCTTGTCCTGCATACTCTCCAGTAAACCAGAACTGATTTCGATTTGGCATCACAGACATCTGCGTATAATCTCCAAATCTGCCTGATGAGTTAATAGGCGCTAGACCATCTATGATATTCACTTCAGGAAGTGTCATAACACCAAGAGGATCAGTTGCAAATCGACCTGTATAAGCCATACCGACAAATTGGTCCTCGCTGGTAACATTATAGGCCATGACTATACTACCTACTTCGTCAATCGCTATGCCACCCATAAATCTATCCAGTCCATCATCTGGCGCAAAAGTCCCTTCCTGATAAAGGCTCCAGTCATCAGTCGCAGTCCTTCGTAACTCTACCCATCTCAATCCAGCAAGATTCTCGCCATCCGTGACGTCTGTTACAAAGTTAAATACGAGAGACTCGTGTGTGCCGAAATTTCTTTGATGGGGAACATTTAATACCAATTCGGGTAGCGCATCAAGACCTCCACCACCTCTCTGCGGCACACAATGAAATCCAGGTCCCAGTGCTGAACAAGGATTAGAATCAAAAGGTGTTGTAATTATAGAGGTCCTTTCTACTGTAGTATTGTTTGTATCTTCAAAATCAAGATTAAAGGTGTAAAGCTCTATTTGGTCTTGGGCTGGGCCACTTGGCCACGAACTATCATTGATTACCATCGTAATAGGTCTCGCATCGAATGGCATCGTTTGTCCATTCCAATCCACTGGTGTCGACACATAAAAACCAGCCTCTGTTCCACCATTCCCCATAATTTCAACTCTTATAATAGGGATATCTTCCTCGCCAGCTATCAATGCAGCTCTATCCAAAAAATACTGATGTAATTCTCGTCCTCCTCGTTCATTAGTCGTTATGACAACTGCCTCTGGAGACAAAGAGTACTTAGGATAGTCTGGAAAATTAGGCGTGGCGAATGAATAGGCAAAATAACTGCCCAATGGATCACTAGTCTCACTGACAGCCACCAATAAATTAGCAGGACCAGAAAACTCCGTCACGATCCATCGAGAAGCAACCTCATCATAAATGATAATCGGATCACCCAACGAAAAGAATCCAAGACCAGTCCACAGATCATTCATTTCAAACTCTAGAACCTGACTGCCATCTAATTCATAGATAGCGACTGTAGTCGAATTGATGGCCTGCATATAATGCTGATCACTGACATCACCGGTGGGGTCACTTGGCGATCCGAAACTACTAGCTAATCCATCTATATTAATTAGTGGCTCATTGCTCATCAACTTATTAGGTGGAGCTACCGTCTTTTGCCTAATTGGATCAGGTCCTTGATGTTCTAGCTCAGAGTTTACCGCATTCCCTTGACTCCTTCTGCCTAGAAAGTTGTTAGGTATCGTCTTCAGCTTTTTAGCAGCCTTTTGCTTGGCCTTAGAGGTGTTACCCTTGTGAGATACGATATCTCTAACAGCAATGGTCTTACCAAGTAACTGAGCACGTGTGCTACTGACATTAATATTTTCTACTTTCTCAGTCATAGTCTGTGACCACATATAGTCACAACAACCACCTAGAAAAATAACGATCAACAAGAATTTTACTAACTTCATAAATTTGGTAGTATTGAATAAAAACTATATTTAATTATGGCGCACCTTCTTACTTGACAGGTGCTGATTTTGTTCTTTTGAGACTCTTCCCTGATTGTACCTTTACACCCACATCTTCGTCTGTTTCTACTTTTATAATAGCTGCATCTGATCGCAGCTTGGCCATCAATTGGGACTTTTCACCTGGCATATCAAAGACGACGCGGTACCAATTTTCAGACCGACTTATCGGCTTGATATGATTGGGCTTGTATCGCTTATAAGTTGATTCCATATACTTGCCCTTGTAGTTGTCTGTGAGCAATACACGGACAGACATAGGGGATGCTTCTGCTTTAGTTACGTCAGTTACAACATCCTGGGTCTTACACTGTATCAACAGCAGAACAGCCAAACAACTAAAACCAATCACTTTAGAAAAGGAATTCATCACGAGAGCAGAATTTTGTTCTTTATGTACAGTAGTTAATGGAAAGGTAAGTTGATTTTATGGATATGTGGTTCTATCGTCTACATAGAAGACGACTGAAATCCACTTTTATGCTCCCCAATGACATCTAAATTAGAAAATCAGAAAATAGTTGAACTATATTTTGACAAATTTCACTTGTTGAGAGCCTAATCTAACGATATAGACCCCTGCAGACAACTTAGACACATCGACGCTAAGCAGGCCTTGATGGTCACTGGTGTTCACAGTCATTAACTGACCAGAGAGATTGTACACCTGAGCCCTAGGTAGATTGAGTTCTGAGGATTCGATAACAAGAGTCTCGTTGGCTGGATTTGGTCTTATGACAATATTCAGATCCTTAGAGTCGATTACTGATGATGCTATGGCTTTACAATCCGTTTCTCGTACTTTCCAGTCATACAGATAGTAGTAGAATCCCGTAGGATCAGAAGGTACTGTGCTGCTCTTGATGGTCACCAAACTATCTATGCTGTAGGGGTAAGCTGTACCGCCGTCGTTACGATAGAGCCAAGCATCGCTCCACATCGCTAGTCGATAATCCTGACCAGACGGGATCTCCATATCCAATTGGATTCTATGCTCTCCCACTGGTATACGCATATCTCTGCGCGCTATCAGTCTGTCGGCACTATCTAATACAACAAAAGTCCTCCAATCATCCTTATCAGAATATACTGTCGCAGATGAAAGTATAAAGTCCTGATGAGCATCGAATACCAAGCCTTGTACACCTCTATCAAACATCCTACCCGAGCCCATTGTATCGCGCTTGCCTACGGAGCGATTGGAGGCAGGATGCCCCTCACCTACCGATACTATCATGGCTTTTGTCAAGGTCTTTTGGCCATAGGCATTACCGACTGTCAGTGCTACCGTATACTCTCCAGCCTCTGCATAGAGATGCACTGGCTCTCTAAGCGTAGATGTCACGCCATCCCCAAACTCCCAGAGATAGCTATCTCCCCTAGGCCAAGTCCTATCCTCGAAGTCTACTTGTAACAGCCCACAGCCAGAAGAGCGTACTGTACTGAACTCAGGCACAGGTACTATATCCATAGAAGTGCATAAGTCCATCTGCTCTGCAAGCGCCTCTGCTGGAATCTGCTGCACCAACTTAGTCGTCCTGTCTGGACAGATAAGATACGTAAATGGCAACCCAAACACCTCATAGAGCGCCGGTATACCACCCATACTCATAATAGGATAGCTTGTGTCTTCTATCCAGTTGCCAAAGGTGGCAGAGCCAGTACCTTGAAGATCTTCTAGTCCCGTCTTGACATCGCCTTCAACAAAGAGAACGCGGGCTTGATCTGTACCGGTGGGACCATAGGCCGCATTGAATTCCTCCAACTCTCCCGACTGATGATACAACCAACAGGGCTGACACCAAGTCGCTCCTATATCAAGAACAACAGCCTTATCTTCCGCTAGAATATCATAGAGATTGATGGTATTGCCGTCAAGATCCAATCCTGTGAAATCTGGCGCTAATGCACCATCGTCCAGCTGAGCCCTCAATGAAAAAGAAGACACAATCAACAGTCCCAGTATTAACCTTCGCAACATAGATGCTCTTTGATCTAAATATGCACAATAATCTCGTGAAGAGCAGCTATTGCCACTTAGAAAAAAGAGAGTTGTCCTCTAAGGAGCTACAATCAGTTAAGAGCGTAATTCTATTAGGTGAATTCCTTATCTTTCAGAAAAATCACTAAATCTATGCCTCAGTCTATAAGGTGGAGTTTATTATCAATTCTGTTGGTCGCATTTCTTGCTTGCTCGGATGAGGAAATTGGAGGCAATGAGGAGATGGATGGTAGTGGCGCTTCTCCAGGAAGTGGCACTGTGGTTATGGACACCACAACAAGTAGCAGCACCTCAGCGCAGTATCTAGACTTGGATTCAGATTATCTCTTTGACCAAGATCAACTCTATACGTATGAGCTTCTGATTCCAGAAGAAAACTTAGAATTTATAGATGCTGATCCAGCTGCAGAAGAGTATGTCGAAGGTAGTCTCGTCTTTCAGGGGGATACGCTGACACCTGTAGGTATCAGATACAAGGGTTCTATTGGAGCCTTTGTCGGATGTGTGAGTGGGATAAATTGGGCTGACCCATCTGGACGTAAAACCTGCACCAAATTGTCTATGAAGATTAAGATCAACTGGGAAGGAAGAGAAGAGAAATTTTATGGTCTTAACAAATTACAGTTCCACTCTATGAATCAAGACGATTCTCAGATGCGGGAGCGCTTGGGTTATCATCTCTTCAGATCGATGGGAGTGCCCGCACCGAGAGCAGTACACGCCAGACTTGTCATCAATGGAGAGTATAACGGTCTCTTTGCACTTGTCGAGCAGATAGATGGTCGCTTCGCCAAACAAAATTGGGAAGATGATAACGGCAATGTCTATAAGGAAGCGTGGCCGTTGACGATGGATGGCCTACCGCATACAGAGACTTACTATAGAGAATCCTTAAAGACCAATGAAGAAGAGGGTGATGTCAGCTTGATGCTGGCCTTTGGCAATGAACTGGCAGCCGCAGAAAACACGGCAGCTGTACGATCGGTCATAGAAAAATATATGAACGTCAATGAGATACTTTCTTACTGTCTCGTTGATAGAATGATCCGCCACGATGATGGCCCCTTCCATTGGTACTGTGGCAACGGTTGCGATAACCACAACTACTATTGGTATGCGGAACCGACTGCAGAAAAGATGCATCTTATCGCTTGGGATATGGACAATGCCTTTGAAAACATTCTCAGAGATGCCAATCCTGTGACACCTGTAGCAGATGACTTTGGCGAAACGAGAAACAACTGTGCGCCTTTTAGCTATGGTTGGCTAGGATTCCGTCAGTGGTCGGCTTCTTGTGATAAACTAACTGGTGGATGGGCCAGCTATACGTCGGAGTACGCCAGCCTTAAAGAGGAATTTAAAAACAATCAGTTCTCAGAAACTGAAATCAATCTACTACTCACTAATTGGTCAGAGCAGATACGAGCAGCCACAATAGAAGCTAATGAACTGCACGGTGATGCTGTTACACCCAATAGATGGGAGTCTGCTGTCCAAGAAATAAGTGAGCAAGTAGCGTATTCTAGAGTGAATGGCTAGAGCAAAAGCAAAGAAACTCAATAGTCAAACCAATAGTCTACCATCATACTAGGTTGTAATCATTGGCCTCGTAAAAGCATAGACAAAAACAAAATCCTGCTTCAGAGATTGCCTACTTTTGCCCGCTCAGATTAGAGACTTATGATATCAGCAGATAGCCTAGCCGTAGAGTTTAGTGGCAAGACCCTCTTTAAGGACATTTCCTTCGTCATCAATGAAAATGACAAGATTGCACTTATGGGAAAAAATGGGGCCGGGAAGTCGACCCTGATGAAGATACTGGCAGGTGTCAACAAGCCCAACCGAGGTAAGGTCTCCCTCCCCCCCAATGCCGTCATCGCCTATCTCCCACAGCACCTCTTGACAGAAGACAACTGTACTGTCTTTGAGGAAACCTTCAAGGCATTCAGCAAGTTTACGGAGATGCAAGTAGAGATAGATCGCCTCAATAAAGAACTAGAAACGCGGACAGATTACGAGTCGCAAGCTTATATGGACATCATCAATAAGGTCACGGATCTTGGAGAGATCTTCTACTCCCTTGAAGAGACCAACTATGATGCGCAGGTCGAAAAGACATTGATAGGACTAGGCTTTAAGCGTGGGGACTTCGAGCGGCCGACGAATGAGTTTAGCGGTGGGTGGCGGATGCGTATAGAATTAGCCAAGATACTCCTGCAGAAACCTGACCTCATACTCCTCGATGAGCCGACCAATCATATAGATATAGAATCCGTTATATGGCTAGAGGATTTTCTGGTCAACAAAGCTAAGGCTGTCGTCGTCATCTCTCACGACAAGGCGTTTATCGACAACATCACCAATAGGACAGTGGAGCTGACGATGGGTCGCATCTACGATTACAAGGCCAACTACTCCCACTATCTCCAACTCAGAGAAGACAGAAGGGCTAGCCAAGTCAAAGCCTACAAAGAGCAACAAAAATTTATAGCCGACAGTGAGAAATTTATAGAACGATTTAAGGGTACTTACTCGAAGGCCAATCAGGTCAACTCTAGAGAGAGAATGCTAGAGAAGCTAGAGATCATAGAAATAGATGAGGTTGATAATTCTGCACTCAAGTTACGCTTCCCTCCTTGTACGCGATCAGGAGATTATCCCGTTACGGCAGTAGATCTTTCTAAGTCTTACGAAGACCATATTGTTTTTAAAAATGCGAGTCTCGCTATAAAGAGAGGTGAGAAAGTTTCCTTTGTCGGTCGTAATGGAGAAGGCAAGTCTACGATGATCAAAGCCATAATGGGAGAAATAGATTTTGAAGGAGAGTGCAAGCTAGGACACAAGGTAGAGGTCGGCTACTTTGCTCAGAATCAGGCTTCGCTACTGGATCAAGATCTTACGGTCTTCGAGACTGTAGACAACATTGCTAAAGGTGATGTGAGAACTCAGATAAAAAATATTCTGGGCAGATTTATGTTTAGCGGCGATGACATCGACAAGAAAGTCTCCGTCTTGTCTGGTGGAGAGAAGACGCGACTGGCGATGGTCAAGCTCTTACTAGAACCGGTCAACTTATTGATTCTCGATGAACCGACCAATCACTTAGATATCAAGTCCAAGGATGTACTCAAGGAGGCACTACTCGACTTCGATGGCACCATCATTCTTGTTTCTCACGATAGAGCTTTCTTGAGAGGGCTATCAGAAAAAGTATTCGAATTTAAAGACAAACGCGTCATCGAGCACTTTGAGACTATAGATGATTTTCTTGAGCGCAATAAAGTGGAAAGCATTGAGGCGATCGGATAGCGTACTAGCAATTAAGTACGTTTACAAGTCATTGCCATCAAACGACGACCACGAATACATACACCCTATTGTATTTTAGCTCTATCGGCTGACATTGTGATCTGACGTACAATATGTCTAGCAGATCACACGAGGTGATATATCCACGACGACAGTACTGAATATGAAGGAGAAATACACAACACAAATAACTAGAGTTCAGTGAAAACTTCCTACTTTTAGTTAAAATCACATTATGCGCCAACTTCATATACTTTTCATTCTTGTTCTGTGCTCTATAACAGCTTCCTCGCAAGTACGCCTCACGGACGTGCAATCAGACAGATACATCATCAATACCCATCATACTAAGATTGGAGATGACTTCTATACTATAGAAATAGATCAAAACGACTTTGTCTATGTGTACACCCAATCGACGCTGGACAATCGTAGGTTTTTACATAGAGCCCATATTCCACATAGTTACAATAGGAGTTATGGAGTGCGCAATTCAGAGACACATCTATTTATAAGACAACGAGGTAGCTTAACAAGCTATGACATCCTTAATAACGAAATCGCATCTTCGCAATTGCCTGTAGGTTGGGCTAGCAACAGCATATGGCTAGAGGATGGTGCCAGATGCATAGTAAATAGCATTAACATAGCTACACACGAAACCAGAAAATTACTGTACACACATGGCAAAGGTCTCTGTGACATCAATAACTCAGTAAATCTTTTAGTAGGCCCTGATCACATCATTACAAGAGACTACAATTACGAACGAGAGGAATACACTTATGGTATTGAAAATCTGCTTACTGGGCATACAGATGGTTTGGTAGACCCATCTAGCAGATTTATTACTATGACA
>CALFUU010000128.1 GCA_937929835.1 uncultured Saprospiraceae bacterium
GCTAGATAAGCTTCGAGGTCAGGATAATCCTTGGCCAAGAACTTCAAGTCAGAGGGCGCAACAGGTTGGCCCTGATAAAAGACCTTTATCTCAGCGTATGGCGCCGAGGACTCTGCCAGTTCTTGCTGGAGTGCCAATACCTCTTCGTACTTATTGAAGATACCAATGTAGTAGCGGTTGTTGGCAACGGGGGTTTGCTTGCGGATGTAGATATCATCATAGAGTCTCAAGACAGCATTCTTAAAAATATGCTCAGAGTTAGCGATCTCGACAGAGTAATACAATTCCTCCCTGATCTGAGCATACAGCTCATACTTCCTATCTACGGCATACCCTGGTATCTTAGCATCGCTTATGTTATGCGCTGCAAGGATGGCTTTATCCTTATCTAGGATCTCAAATTCTATTCTTTTGTTATAGGCCAAATAGTCTTTGTTGACTTGGCCAGAGACTGTCGGCTTAGCGAGTGGGTAGTTGGCGGAGACACTTTCGATACTGATGTTGTCTCGGGGCACACCATTGTCCATCAGGTAACGAGCGACGAGATTGGCTCTCTTAAGGGTATTATACTGCATGAACTCTGGCAGCCCTGGCTCTAAGTGATCGGTATGGGAGATGATGTGGACGCTGTGCTGCGGATTAGCTCTCAGATACTTGGTGAGCTGGTCGAGCTTGGCTTTGTTGACGGTGTTCATCAAGTCTTGTCGATCTTGGTAGAGTAGAGCATTGGATACTTTCTCTCCAGATATCGCGACGACACGACTTTCTTTCTCAAGTTCTTCTGACTCGGTTCTTATAGACCCCAGAGGAGATTCTGTAGAAGCTGGTTGTGGCAACGAGGCGTTTGACTCCACTTTGTAGCTGGCCTTCTCTCGAGTAGAAGTATCACTTGCAGGTTGCTCAGTGCCAGCCATTTCTTTTTCCATTGTAGGCTCGTCACTAATCGGCTGGTCTTGCTGCGTCCTTTCTTTTTGTTGCTGTTCTGCCAATGCAGCCGCCGCTTCTTCTTTTGCTTCGATTAACTTTCTGAGGGCTTCCGCTTTTGCTTGTGCAGCTTCTTTTGCTTTTTGCTCGGATAGATCTGAAACTTCTGCAACGGGTTCTGCTGTATGCTCAGATGCCACCTCTCCTTCTTCCATCTCTTCCTCCTTGACTGTATTCTCTTCTCTTGATCCTGTTTCCATAGAGTTTTCCTCTTCAACAAGAGTTTCTTCGATCTCAGACTTAACCTTTTCAGATTCTGCCACCACCTCTTCTGCTTCACTATGAGCAGACACTTCTTTTTCCATCTCTGCAGCCTGCTTTTCTTTGGCGGCTTGCTTTTCTTTTTCCTCTAGAGCCAATCTTTCTTTGAGCTCTTCAAGATGTGTCTTTTCCTCTTCCTTCTCCGCGGCGACTTCTGCCTGTGGATTTAACTTTTTGAAGTAGTCGTGTACATACGTAAGTTGCGCTCTACTTCTCTCTGGCATCGGCTTCGGCAAGGTCATGAACACTTGATAGATGTCATAAGCGCCCTCCCCTGTCTTTCTATCCGAGCTCATCATCGCGGTCTGACCGTCCTCGTGTAGGCGGAACATCAAGTCATTGCCTGAACTGTTGATCGGCTTACCCATATTATAGGGTGCTGCATCGATGCTGAGGGTGTTGAAATAATACACATCATACCCGCCATAGCAGTACGGCTTATCAGAACTGAAATACAAATACTCTCCTGTCGCTGCATAGTAAGGGCTGCGCTCATTATAGGATGAGTTGATTTTTTCGCCCGCATTCTTAGGATCAGACCATACACCGTTCTTATAGTCTATCGTAAATATATCGAAACCACCATAGCCACCTAGCAAGTCACTGGCAAACGCTATAGAGTTATGATCAATAATCTGCACATCTGCAGCACCTTCTACCACATAGTCGGGTAACTTGACAAAGTGCTGTTGCTCGTCTTGATCAAAAGTGGAAACATAAATACGCTTATTAGCATCCTCGGCTTGGCCCGTGACAAACAAAAGGCACTGTCCATCTGCACTCACATCCATCACATACTGGTCATCGGTAGAGTTGATACCTTGGCCGAAATCCTCATTTTGATTCCACTCGCCTTTTTCATCTATCGCATAACTGTACACCTCCATATCCTGTAGGTTACGGTTAGACGTAAAGTAGTAGACATTACCATAGCGTGGGCTCTGCACCGGGTAGATTTCATCGTAATATGTATTGACGTCTGGACCCAGATTACTCATAATGCCGGAAGCATCTTTGATTTGATTCATTGCACTGTAGATGCAATTTTTCATTTCTCGTAGAGCGAGTTGGGACTTAGCGCCACTCTCGCCCCGTTCTTTGACATACTCTTTATAAAAGAATGCCGCCTCATCATATTGGTCGAGATGCTGCTTGGTCTGTGCCATCATCAGATAGAGATCTGGGTCATTATTACCCAGCTTCTTAGAAAGGGTAAAGTGATCTATGGCCTCTGATAATCTGTTGAGCTTATAGAATCCTAGGCCTCTCTTGGCTAGCAGTTTTTTGTCCGCTTGGAGAGACTTGACTTTACCGTACTTATTGACAGCTGTTTTGTACCGCCCCTCTGCCCAGGCTTGATCACCTTCCTTCCTGTGATTCTGTGCCGACAGGGTAGCTTCTGCACATATGAAGACAAGCAGACACAAGACCCACTTGACTTTCCCTATTCTATCTATACTTGTCGTCACTTCTTTAGTTAGTGATAATTTATATTTCTCTATTCATATCAAAGGCTTCTAGATAATCTGCAACACGGCGCACAAAAGATCCTCCCAAGAATCCGTCTACGACTCTATGGTCGTAAGAGTGCGATAAGAACATCATGTGTCTGACAGCAATTACATCTCCGTGCTCCGTCTCTAGAACGGCAGGCTTTTTTCTGATAGCACCAGCTGCGAGGATAGCGGCTTGTGGTTGATTGATGATCGGTGTACCCATCACATTGCCAAATGTACCGACATTGGTCAGTGTATAAGTGCCGCCTTGGATGTCCTCAGGTTTTAGTTTGTTGGCTCTTGCTCTACCAGCTAGGTCGTTGACCTGCTTGGTGAGTCCAGCCAGATTAAGATGATCCGCATTCTTGATCACTGGGACTATAAGATTACCCGTCGGTAAAGCAGCAGCCATACCTAGGTTGATATCTTTGTGGACTTTTATTTTATCTCCGTCGACGACAGACACATTGACCATAGGAAAATCTCTGATGGCCTTGATCACGGCCTCCATAATGAGTGGCGTAAAAGTGATCTTCTCTCCATACTTGGCTTTGAAAGCTTCCTTATTGGCATTTCTCCATCTGACGATATTGGTCACATCGGCTTCTACAAAAGAGGTGACGTGTGGAGAAGTCTGTACCGACATTACCATATGGTCGGCAATAAGCTTCCGCATTCTATCCATCTGTATGAGCTCATCACTGCCACTTAGACTGGCTGCTGGAGCGGCTGCTATGGAGGCGCTGGCTGCTACTGCTGCCATCGCTGGCGCAACAGCTGGAACACCTGTGCTGTGGCCTTGGGCACCTCTGTTGGCGAGGTAGGCCATAATATCTTTTTTGGTTACTCGGCCATTGGCGCCTGAGCCTGGAATGGCGTCTAGCTCTGCTTGGCCGATGTTTTCTTTCTTGGAGATACTCTTGACGAGTGGCGAATAGAATCTTGTGCCGCTAGAGGTCACGGCTGCCTTTGAAGGAGTCGGTGCAGGGGTCGGTATTGGTGCTACTGAAGGTGTAGGTGCCACTGGAGGTGCAGGGGTCGGCGCTGCGGGCGCTGGGGTCGGTGCTGCTTCTGCTGCAGGCGCGGATGGTGCTGGTGCTGAAGCGGCCTCTGCCGCATCTGTCTGTATGATCGCTATGACGGTGCCCACTGGCACTACATCGTCGACCTCAAACAAGATCTCTGTAAGCACACCTTCTGTCGGTGAGGGTATTTCTGAGTCTACCTTGTCGGTCGCTATTTCGAGAATCGTCTCATCTTCCTCAATCTTATCCCCGACTTGCTTAGCCCACTTAAGTATTGTGGCTTCCATTATACTTTCGCCCATTTTGGGCATTACCAACTCTACCTTAGCCATATAGTTATATCTGTGTGAAAAATTGAGACAAATTTACGGCAATTATCTCAGCCATTAGTGCCGATTGGCGACCACAAACATCTGAGTGGTATAGCCTTCTTGGCTCCTAACGACCAACATATAAGTACCTGCCGTATAATTAGAAACATCCAAACCCTCTTTGGGATCAAAATTTCGTCTATTAAACATGACTTTTCCTTGACTATCAACTACTTGTATGGTGCTGAAAGGGCTAGTGGCCTCTGTCGTGAGTGTCAATCTATCCGTAGCAGGATTAGGACTCAGTATCAGTGCTGGACCTGTATTGACCTCTTTGGTTGCCGTCGGAATATCTGCACTAATGCGGCCACTAGTCGTCCTCACGGGTTCCTCGCTCATCGGTGGTGTGACTTCATTTTCTTGAAATTCTAGAATGGCCTCCTTTCTATCTGGTGTGTAGAAAGCATAGGATACAGAACCCATAGGCGTTCCCAATCCGCCCAGTAAAGTATCTATTCCCATATCTCCTCCGCCACCACCAAATATGCTAAGCAAAGTTTCTAAGTCTACCCACCCAAAGAAAGGTACTTGTAATTCTATGCCTAGGCTAAAAGAATCTTGTCTGGTGACCTTGAGCACTTCGAAATCATTGTCCCACAATTCCAGATTACCCCACGCATCTACAGTCTCCTTCTTGTAGAGATTGCTGGTAATCCTCACTGAATCTATGGACACTGGAATATCTAAGGAATCTAGGCCTAGTGCTGATCCTGCTATGGTAAATGGCAAATCGACACTCGTTTCATAACTATCGCCAAAATTAAGCGGTCGCTGGACATCAATAAATGGTTCAGGAAACCTCTGAGGGTTAAAAGCAAAACCCTGAAGGTTGCCACCCGCAACACCGATTACCTCTATCGTATTATCTGTTCTTATCCCCGCAGCTGCAAAGCCGCCAGCCTCGAGAGCAATCGTCGCATCTGGAAAAATGGTGTCCAAGCCACCAGAAATCGGAGGGTAATCAATCACCGCAGTGCCTCCTATAAGAAAGTCATCAAAGGACCAACTAAGGTTCTCGCCCTCTGCTCTATAGGTCGTATCCCCATCAAAATCTCTAAAGGTTCTGAACTCCAAGACATCCCCAATGTCTGGTAGCGTATTGACATCTATGGTCACTTGTCCATAGACCTGAAGGCTTATCAACATCAGAAGAGACAACAGTAAATTTCTCATAATCTGCACATTAGTTTGATTAAAGTATCTAGCTAGAATGAAGTAACAAGATACTAGATTATCCTCAAGTCCATACCAGATATTGTAGCGACTTAACTATTCTGACAGAATTTGCGTAGAGCATTCATCGCTGCTACGGCTGTATACTCTATGTTCTTGACCCTATCCTTGGTCAGTTGTAGCTTGCGGGTATAGATCTCTGTCTTAGAACCCCACGCCAACCATATCGTTCCGACGGGCTTATCTGGCAGACCTCCATGTGGGCCTGCAATACCAGAAATGGCGACACCCAAGTCTACACTAAAGCGCTTGTGCAAACCACGGAGCATTTCCTTGACTGTCTCTTCGCTAACTGCCCCAGTCTGCTCTAGCGTAGATGGAGACACCTCTAGCAAGGACTTTTTGGGTTCGTAATCATATGCGATAACACTGCCCATGTAATATCGCGAAGCACCTGATACAGCGGTCAGCTGATGCGCCAAATAGCCTCCTGTGCAACTCTCTGCAGTCGCTACCTTAAATCCTTTGGTCAACAGCAAACCTCCAAGACTCTCAGAAAGTGTCACCTTATCATAACCAAAAACCAGCGGCTCTATACGCTGGACGATACGCTGGACAAAAGATTCTACCTCGACAGACTTGTCCTCAGGGTGGCGAGCTGTGAGCCGCAACTTGACCTGGCCCAGACTCGGGAGATAAGACATAGAAATGTATGGCGGCAAGGCATCCACTATATCTTTTATCTCTTCTGCAATACGTGTCTCTCCCCTACCTACGGTCTTGATCGTCTTATGATAAATCTTAAAGGCTTGATCTCCCAACTCATTCAAAACTGGTACAAAGCTGTTGTGGAATATCCATTGCATCTCATAAGGGACACCTGGCATCGATAAGATATGTGTGCCCTTATGCTCAAACAGCATCCCCGGTGCGGTACCCATCTCATTGGTCAGTGAGCGTGCCGCCTTAGGCATCAGACATTGTTCTCTGTGGGCCTCTAAGAAAGGTATCCCTCTCTTAATAAAATAGCCCTCTATCCTCTGACTCAATGCCTCATCCATCACCAATTCTGTACCGACATAATCAGCTAGCGCTTTCTTGGTGATATCGTCCTTAGTCGGACCAAGACCACCTGTACAGACTATCAGGTCAGAATTGCGCTCTGCCCAAGTCAAGGCTTGATGAATGTCCTCGTGGGTATCGGGTATCGTCATCATCTGCACGACACGTATGCCCAACTTGGTCAGCTCATCACCGAGCCAAGCGGAATTGGTATCTGTGATCTGGCCGATAAGGATCTCGTCGCCTATGGTAATTATGGTTGCCTTCATCATGGGTGTATAACGTAGGGCATAGATAAGAGTTTTGGGGGGAAGGTGGTCGGACATAGAACGATTCTATTGAATCATATGTAAATGGTGTTAGGATGTATTTCTATATCTGACTACTATTAACGTTTCCGACATAGTGGATTGCCTTAAGTAAATACTTGTGTAGGATAGTATGAAGGAGCACCAAAACCACTAAAATTATCATCTAATACACATATGAGAATTCTAAAGACCTGCTCTATCGCTATAATTTTGATTATGGGTTCTGGTGATTTGTTTAGTTGTTCGTGTGGAAGATCACCCTCAATAGATGAATATAATTATGTTGCCTTAGTAGAGGTCGTTGGCGTCTTGAAGAGTGACCTCTACAAAATCGGAAATCCAAATGAACCACCAAAACCTATATTCCACGAGATAAAAGTTAAAACAATAGAACAATACAAGGGTCGAAATCAAGATTTCCTAATCGTGCTTGGGGGTAATAACAAATATAATGTAGGGTGGACTTCTTGTGATATGAATATAGAAATTGGTGCGCAATGGATAATTTATGGCGAGATGTTTAAGCATAGAATATCAACAAACTATTGTACCCCATCAATTCAACATAAGAATCCTAAACTTGAAATAGATTATAAGCATAACAAATCTACCAAGAGACTTAAAGAACTGGAAAAAACTTTCAGATCCAATATTCGTGATAAACCTACTGGAGTCCTACAAAGGTTCTATGATAACGGAAAGAAGCAACTCGTAGAGACGTACAATCATAATTCTGAATTAGTAGGTAATAGACAAGCTTTCTACAGCAATGGCCAGTTGATGCTCGATGAATACTATAGTGCTGGATTGAAAAACGGCACCTTAACCTGGTACTACAAAGATGGCACTCTACATAGGACAAGTACCTTTAAAATGGGTAAAGAAATCTGCGAAACTTATTACTACAGCTATAAAGGTAGACTGAGGAGAATAAATTACTTTGATGACGACGGCACCTATATCGCAACAGAAAAAAAATTCAGATAATCCTTGCAACCAGAGCAAATCATAATGCAAGATCGAAAGGCGATTGATTTTT
>CALFUU010000129.1 GCA_937929835.1 uncultured Saprospiraceae bacterium
ATCTTACTCATCCATTGAGCCTATGGTTTCACAGCTTGTATTTATACTTATTTTAGGATTGGTGACCTTCAAGGCATACAAGTCTTATAGCCATATATATCAGTCCATCAAACTAGGAAAAGATGAAACAATCTCGGGAGATAATGGCACCAGATGGAAGAATGTCTTACTTGTAGCTTTCGGACAGAAGAAGATGTTCAAGAGAATCATACCTGCTGTATTGCACCTATTTATCTATGTTGCCTTTCTATTTACACAGATTGAGCTTATAGAGATTATACTCGATGGACTCTTGGGACAGCATAGGATTTTTGCGTCTGCCTTAGGAGGGCTCTACACACTTATCATCAACAGTATAGAGTTCCTTTCATTAGGTGCTTTGATATCTACTTTCATTTTCCTCTGGAGAAGAAATCTCCTTAAGGTACCGCGATTGGTGATGCCAGAGATGAAAGGTTGGCCGACGCTAGATGCTAACTATATACTCATTGCAGAGATCGTATTGATAACTGCCATATTCACTATGAATGGTGCTGATGGTCTTCTACAGAAATTGGATCCAGTGCATTATCCTGACACAGGGACTTTGGTATTGAGCTCTGCAGTCGGTGGCTTGTTTTCAGGCTTATCGGAAGGGACTTTACATTTTATAGAGCGGGCAGGCTGGTGGGTACATATAATGGTTGTATTTGGTTTTCTGCTCTATCTACCTATATCTAAGCATCTACATATTATGCTGGCCTTTCCCAATGTGTACTTTGCCAAGCTCAAGTCTAGAGGAGAGATGTCAAATATGCCAGAAATTATGAATGAGGTAAAATCTATGATGGGACTCGGCGATCCTAATGCGGAAGAACCACCAATGTCAGAAGAGCTACCCAATTTTGGCTCCAAAGACATTATGGATCTTAGCTGGAAAAATATACTAGATGCGTATACGTGTACAGAGTGTGGCCGATGCTCCTCTGTCTGTCCAGCAAGTGGAACAGGAAAGAAACTCTCTCCGCGAAAGATTATGATGGATATCAGAGATAGAGCGACAGAAGTGGCGGAAGCAGTAAAGGATCAAGCCTACAGTACTCAAGATTACGATGATGGGAAATCCCTGTTTGATTACATCTCCGATGAGGAGCTCTTTGCCTGTACAACTTGTAATGCCTGCGTAGAAGCTTGCCCAGTGATGATCAATCCACTCGAGCCAATACTGGAACTGAGACGCTACAAGATATTGACAGACTCTGCAGGCCCAGCGGATTGGATGCCCATGTTTACCAGCCTAGAGAATACTGGTGCAGTGTGGCAGATGCCTAACGAACGTATAGAATGGGCCAAAGAGCTCAATGATGCTAAATCCTAAAATCCCAATAAGAAAAAGAAGATGAAAGTATATACACTAGCAGAATATGCAGGTATGGATACAGAGCCAGAAATCTTATTCTGGGTCGGATGTGCAGGAAGTTTTGATCCACGAGCACAGAAAATAACGCAAGCTCTCGTTAAGATTTTGCATCACGCAGGTATAAAATATGCTGTGCTGGGCAATGAAGAATCTTGTACTGGTGATCCAGCACGTAGGTCAGGCAATGAGTTTATCTTTCAGATGATGGCACTCCAGAACATTGAAGTCCTCAATATGTACAAGGTCGAAAAGATAGTAACAGCTTGCCCACATTGCTTCAATACTCTAAAGAATGAATATCCAGAACTAGGTGGCAAATACACCGTAGTACACCACACCCAGCTCATCCAAGAGCTTATAGATGAGGGTAAAATAACTATAGAGGGTGGAGCCTTCCAAGGAAAAAAAATCACTTACCACGACTCTTGTTATCTAGGTAGAGTAAACGATATCTATGAAGCTCCTAGAAACATCCTGAACAAACTTGATGGCAACCTTCAAGAAGCTAAGCGATCTAGAAAAAATGGATTTTGTTGTGGAGCGGGTGGAGCACAGGTCTTTAAGGAAGAAGAAAAAAGCAGTAACGATAAAAAAGTAAATGTGGAGAGGGTAGCCGAGCTGCTAGAAACAGATCCAGATATCATCGCAGTAAATTGTCCTTTCTGCACCATTATGATGAATGACGGTATCAAGAACGAGGGCAAAGAAGAAGATGTTATGATTTACGATATCTCTGAGCTGATAGTCCAAGCCAATAAATGGTAAGGTGGTAGTATTATCTGTATTCTTATCCTTGGTGTTTCTTATCCTCGCCACAATTCATTTGAGTTGGGCTGTAGGCAGCACTTGGGGACTAGAGAGTGCCTTACCTTCCGATCCCGCTGGTCAGAAAATAATTAGACCAAGACCAGCTATGACGCTTCTGGTGTCCTTGGGTTTGTTAGTCTGTGCCTTTATGTACTTTATAAATCCTGAACCAGACAATCCTAAGAACTGGATATTTGAATGGGGGAGACTCATCATACCAATACTCTTCCTCTTAAGAGCCTTAGGTGACTTTAGATATGTAGGATGGACTAAAAAGGTAAAGGAGACAAGATTCGCCAAGATGGACACAAAGTACTATACACCCATCTGTCTAGCCATTAGCCTTTTGGGTCTGATGGTAAGGTTTTTCTGAGTTAAGTACTGACGGGGTTATATCCTTACATCGTGTGAACTCACCACCAATAATAAATAGTTAAGCACCACGCCGAGATGCACCAATAGTACTATTGCCTCATTTTCGGGACATACGATAATGTCGATACTGCAATCATTAATAGCCATAAGTAATTGATATGCAGATATTTATATCAATGCATTCTGTCCAATTAAGAGTAAACACTGGACTTTCACTTCTGTAGAGATAGGCCTACATTGCTCCGAATACCCTTAATTATCTATTTATGGCACATATACACTCGGTTATATCCGAAGCACCAGCGTACAACATTACGCAAATGGAGTTCTACGATCATGTAGCACCCAAGATTAATCCAAGACTGCATAACATCTTCAAAAAGATCCTTACAGGTAGTCAAATCAGGAAAAGACATTTTAGTACTGGCTTAGATCAAATGACAGGCTTGACTGAACAAAAACGAGTCGGTGACAAGTTCAGTATATGGAAGGACACGACTATGGAATTCTGGACAAGGCAAGCCAAAGATGTTATCAAAAAAGCAGGCTTAATGCCAGACGAAATAGACGGTATCTGCACCTCAACCACTTCAGGGTTTATTACTCCTGATCCGTCTGTACTGATACAGCACGAACTTGGTCTTCGAGGAGATATCATTAGATTACCACTGTTTGGTTTTGGCTGCTCAGGTGGACAAGCTGCTATACACAGAGTAGATGAATATCTGACGGCATTCCCAGATCGAGCTATTCTTGTTTTTGTTGGTGAGGCACTCAGCACACAATATGAAGAAGCGCTATCGGTATCGACAATTGTGTCTAATAGTATCTTCGGCGATGGTTATGCAACAATGCTTATGGTAGGAAACGAGCATAGATTAGCTGCAAAGTCTCAGATAGAATTGATGAATATCAAAAGCATCATATTTCCAAATTGCGATTTTGCTATTGGGCAATGGATGACCGACGAAGGTATACATACGCATATAGATGCAAAGTTACCACGTCTCATAAGAAGCAGCGTCAAGGCGCCACTAGAGGCGATGTTTAGCGAATCTGGCGTAAAAGCCTCTGATGTGGATTACTGGATATGCCACGCGGGCGGCCCTAAGGTTATGGAGGTATTTGCAGAAACTATGCAATTAGAAGAAAAGCACCTTCACGATACGATGGAGACATATAGAAATTATGGAAATCAAAGTTCTGTCTCTGTGGTGACAGCCCTAGATAGAATATTAAGCACTAATACAGAAGAAGGTCTAGGCTATATGATGGCTATAGGACCAGGAATACATATGGAATATTCTCTATGTAAAGTAACTCCTAGACCTGAACAAAATCAATTGGCTCATAGAAGATCAGCATTACGAGAAGCCGTTGAGGTATAGCTAGAGCAAAGACCCTTTGACTTAACCTCTTATCTCGGTGTGAACCATTTTCATATGTAAGCCATAGCCAGAGATAACGAAATAAGCATATTTAAAAGGACTGACTGTGCAATTAGCATAGTTCAGTCTTTTTTTTTGCTTACTACTATACAATTAACATCTAGTGTAGAACCTATTCTGCAAATATTACGTCTTACCTAGTGTATGTAATTACACCCTAGCTACAACAAACCGTCTTGGTTGATCATTAAAAGCTTGTAGCGCCAAGATTCCTATTTATTTATTTAAAGATTAAAAGAGATTAATGAGTAAGATGTTAATGTGTATTCTATGTGTATGGTTTTCTGTTGGTCAAGTAATGAGCCAATCCAATGAAACCGCACATACTTTTGCCCAGATTTTCAATGAGAAAAGTGAATTGGTTTCTTCCCTTTCTCAAGACAATGAAGAGGCACAAGGATTTGATTTTGAGCGGTATGTGCTTGACAACAAGGAAGCTTTCAGACTCAATCTGATGCATACTATTAAGTCTGACTTAGTTGTAGACAGACATATCTACCGCACTGTAAAAGGAGCACAGGGAGATAAATTATGCAAATCAACCAAGGTTACGGCTGCAGCTATACTTGGTGTTGCTGTCACATCAACGCCAAATTTTCACGGAGTCCAAGTCGTTAGGGTCGTAGAAGGCGGTCCTGCGGATCAACTCGGAATCCAGATAGATGATGTACTGTATAGCTTTGAGGATACAGAATTGAGTTCTCATTGTGACTTACAGATGGCGGTAAGACAGAAGGCTATAGGTGCTATCGCTTCGCTTCAATATGCCTCACAAGGCATATCAAAAAAAGAGTACATAACTGTAGGTGCTCAGACGATCAACACACATACCTACACACTCTGCGAAAAAGCAGAAATAGTTACAGATCAAGAATCAGAGTTGGCGTTAGAAAGTACCCTAACTACTTATCCTAATCCTACTCGGGGATCTAGCTTTATCAACTATAAGTCGGAGATACAAAGCCCTATAAAATTGAATATCCTTGATATGAACGGGGCGATAATACATACAAAAGCCATAGAGCACTTTACAGGAGAGATAAGACTTGAGTACAGATTTGAGGATTCTGCTCAGCCAGGCGTCTACCTGTTTGTCGTAGAGCAAGATGAGGCAAGACACTATAATAAGGTTCTATTCGTAAAGGAATAGAAGGCTGATTAGGTGATCTTATCTTAATAATAAAAGCCCGCTTACGCGGGCTTTTATTATTTAGCGACAACCAATAATCAATAAACTCCGATATAGAGAAGGACTTGTTTCCATTTGTCTGAGTATTGTCTATTCTACTGCTCAGCTTATCAGAATTAGAAATCAAGAGCCCTTTTGATAGGTGTGATGGGTAGAGGATTATAGGGTGGCCTGGGCGGATTTTGAAAAGGAATTTGCGGAGAAGGGGGCGGAGGCGATAGTCAGTATCGTACTACGGTAATGCAATTCTATCTATCCTCGCGTAGTATTACCGCATCTATTATGCGTATTTATTTTCCAATTTTGCTCTATTATGCACCGATTTTAGTTCAACGAGTATTAGGTTTCTTATGCACTAAAATTATCCATCATCGCGACTCCCTTGGACATACTACAGATTGTCAACTTCTACTTTTTGCGATAATAGGGTGCCAATTCTGATTGATTTAAGTGTGGCCATCCGTCTCGAATATTAAAGGCTGGGGTAAGTAGATACCAGACTTTATGGATTACAAAAAATAGGTAGGATCTTACCTGCCTTTTCGTATTCGAAAATAGTATAGTAAGTGCAGCCTATCTGCACATTACTTGCGCAGTCCAACTTATAACTTACTGAGGGGATTAGAGCCCATAAATGGCATTAGCTGTTTCCAGTCGCCTTAATATTTGATCTTTAAATGATTTTGGGCTGATAATCTCCAAAGATTCAATGTTTGACAGGATTTTCGATTCTAGTTCGAAGTTTGGGATGACTTCTAATTGAAAAATCCCATACTCCTTGCTATCTTTTATCATCTTTTGACTCTTGTGAAGAGGTTTTGTGTCTAGATAGTATTTCTGCTTTTTATGAGCTTTAATCTTAAGCTTTATCTTTTTGGAATTGGTTGGTATTGAAACGCCTACAATCTCCTTGGAATATGAATCTGGGTCAAATTCTGGTTCTTGATAATAGGGCACTATTGATTGACTGGAACTAAGAATTCTATCTAGTCCTAGATTTGTCATTAGTTTGTTGTCGTGGTCGTAGCCAATTAAGAACCAGCGATTATTGTATTCCTTTAATAAGTAAGGGCTAATTGTACGTTTGTAAGCCTTGATACCAAAGGGCTCGTAGTCTATTAGTAAAGTCTTTTGTGAACTGATCATTCCCTTGAGCTCGGCAACCCACTTCTGGCCTTTTATGTTTGTGCTATTCTCAAACTGTATTATGGACTTATCTTTTCTCTTCCGGTGTATATTGAAAGATTCCTCCATTCGCATCACCATAGATTCTAGGTCCTTGAATTGTGACTCTCCACTTAATTGCCTCAAGATATTGAGTGCTTCTTTGAGTCTATCCCTATCGGTTTTTGAGATGGTCGTCTTGAATAGTTCGAAATTTGGATCGGCATAGTAGTATCCATCCACCATATCATGTTCAATCTCTGCATCGAACTCCTCTTGCATAAATTTTAGATCGTACATAATCGTACGTCTTCCTAGTAGCTTATATTCCATCTCTGCTCCTTTCTTCTGTTCCTTGTATTCGTGAACTGCATTTGAGCATTCTTGAATGAGATCCTTAAGAAAGTAGTTTTTGTTCTTTGACTTAAGACATCTGTCTATCGTTCTGTATCGTACAAGGGCATGGCTATTTGTTGGCATATTACCTTCATTGCTAGTGCAAATATAGTGCACTAGTCTTATTTTGTCATAATTTGATAATACCCAATGGAGCAAAGGTTGCAATCATTG
>CALFUU010000130.1 GCA_937929835.1 uncultured Saprospiraceae bacterium
GATAACACTTTTTGTTCTAGAGCCTTCTTCTTGAGTTGCTCACTTTCTGACTTCAAGTTCTTATTTAGACGAGTGGCTTCACTCAAGTCAGCGTTGCACTTCTCGTTATCAGATCTCAGCTTAGTCAACTGAGCTTCCATATCATAGATAGATGACTTATATCTCTCATTTACTTTAGTTAACTCATCGACCTTTGTTTTATACTTCTTCCAGATAGCAGCTCCCAGGGCAATACCCAAAATAAAAGGAGCTATCCACCAGAATACCCACCAACTACAAAAGTCATTTAGTATACTTAAGAATATCATAGAAATATATTTTACGGTCTATAATACTTGCAATACTATCTTATCCTCGTAGGTATCATTCTTGCCCCTAGATGACAAATCCACTCTACCGGGCGATAGACCACATCGGATTAGAAAGTCCTCCATCTTTCTGAGATAATTAGATCGGTCCTCTCCATAAGCTGTTATCTGAACTTTAGCTAATGACGTAGATAATCGAGCGCAAGTCTCTTCCAGCAAAGCCTGAACCTCTGTACTTAAGTTGTTGTCTTCTGAAAAGGGAATAATGCTTTTATCATCTTCAGACCTTATTGTAGAAAATTCGTCGTACTCAAAATTTGTTTCCGAAGATTCTGAAGTTTTATTTTGACTATCAGCCACAGCCGTCTCGTTAGTCAATTCGCTATCTGAGACACTTACCTCATCAGCCTTGGGTAAGTCTGAATGCGGATCTACACTCTGATCGGTCTCTGAAGTAGCCGGCACCATTAGGATTGCAGGTTGGTTGCTACAACAGTTTTTCTTGATTGTAAAAAATAGGACACCAAGCAATACCCACATCAACATTATCAAAATTATTCTGGTCATACTCAATATAATCTAGGTGTTTGTTTGCATAAACTTAATGATTAACGATGATTACCAGTGCTAAGTATTAGACAATAATTAAGTTAGGCACAACTAAATACAGTAATTCCAATAAGAATATGTCCAATTATCGGAATAGTTAGCTAACTTAATACTTCAATGGAGTATCGATGGACAATTTCAACCTCAATAGGACTCCCATAATAAAGTTTGTAATTCCCTTAATTCTAGGCATCTTCTGCCATAGGTTGGGTCCTGCCTTCTATGCAGCACACTTTGAATTTTTAGTCTTTCTAGTCCTCTACAGTCTTTTCAGCGCCCTATTGCTGAAAGAACACCGTACTCTCGTCGGGATTTATTGGATGTTATTTTTCTTTTTGTTTGGAGGAGTCCACACAAGACTTTCGGATCTATCCTATCAACAAACTCACTTCAGCAACTATACAGAATCAGATTATATGATTCTAAGAATAGACGATAAAGTTAACCTTGCCAATTCTACTCGATGCATATCTACTGTGCTCTATACAGGATCAGATAGCTTAGGGCTTACGCCTAGCTCTGGCCAGTTGATGACCTACATCAGTAATCCATCTGAGATACAACTGACCTTGGGACAGTGCTTGCTAGTCGAGTATAATTTCTATGAAGAAAAAGCCAATTCCAACCCACACGTATTTGATTACAAAGAGTACCTCAATAATCGAGGCATCTATCATAGAGGACATTTCAAAAAAGAGGGCATTATCCTATTGCCAAATCTCAATTATGATGATCTCAATATAAAGTCTAAGCGACTAAGAAATACTTGCATCAATCACTTACGTGAAATACTAACGAATGAAAACAACCTTGGCGTAGCGGCAGCGATGATACTTGGCGAACGGAAACTTTTAAATCAAGAGTTGTACGAAGCCTATACGGACACAGGAGCGGTGCACGTGCTCGCCGTAAGTGGATTGCACGTAGGTATTTTAGCCAGCTTCATCTTATTGCTATTCAAGCTTGTTCCCTCTAGATCAAGAACAATAAAACTTGTACAGACTGTAGTGATAATCAGTACCATTTGGGCTTTTGCCTTTTTGACTGGACTAGCTGCGGCAGTTACACGAGCAGCATTGATGTTTACGCTATACTTTTTTGGCAAGGGGTTAATGCGAAAAGCTGACTCAATAAATATCCTCGCCACCGCAGCTATGATTATGTTGATCTATGATCCCAACTATCTCTTCCAAGCTGGCTTTCAGTTTTCGTTTCTAGCCTTATTAGGCATACTCACATTCTACGGACCTATCTATCGTACACTGCTGTTCAAGAGGCGTATATTCAAATATCTCTGGAGTGGTATCGCCGTCTCCATATCCGCCCAACTCCTCGTCTCTCCGCTCGCTATAGGATACTTCCATAAGTTACCATCCTACTTTTGGTTATCAGGAATATTTGCGGTGCCTGCAGCTTATCTCATCTTAGCACTAGGCCTTATTACCTTGAGTCTGTTATTAATATTCAAGTCCACTAACCCACTCATAGACCTGATAGGGTACTTTCTTGATCATACAATTTCGTTGTTTAATACTATAATTTTCGAAATACAAGAACTACCCTTCTGTAGCGCTGACAACTTATGGATTTCATCTACCTCCGTTTTTCTATTTTATATGGCGCTACTATTCTTTACACTCTTTGTAAAGAAGAAGGATAGTCGTTATCTATATGGGCTATTGTCTTGTCTAATCCTCCAATCTATCGGTCACAACCTAGAGAACAAAGCAGCTTGGGAAAAATCGACACTGTATGTATACGACAGTTATAAAGGTACAGTGATAGATTACATGTCAAAAGGTCGTTTATTTCAATACACTACAGAGAGTTTAGATCAGAAGAGCATCGACTACGTTGCCAAGAACAACCGACTCTACAACCGGATCCAATTTCGACTAGATAGTACACCTAGTGATGTAAGTAAGCATCAGAATCTTTATAAAATAAATGATCAACTTTTACTTCTTGATCCTAGAGAAGCTGATATGCAATGGGCAACTGCTGCTCCTATAGACTTAATCGTATTGACGGCCAATTACAAAGGCAACATTTACCAACTATGCAGACAATACTGTCCTCAACTTATAGTACTTGACGGCACCGTGAAAGAAAGGTTATGGACCTATCGCAAAGCTGGTGAAAATCTAGGCATACCCATACACCACACATCTAAGCAAGGCGCTTATACCTTCAGCATATGAAAGTAAATTGGGATAGACATATCAAAACAAGAAAAGGAGATAAAAGAGTCCTTGCTCTATTGGCTAGCGTCCTAGTTGGCCTTTATGCGTATACCTTTTACTATAAGCCTACTCAAATTATTAATGCCAAACCTCAGTCACTAGAGCATCTGCTCATACCAGTAGAGTCAACTGAACAAAGAAAGCAAATCACCTCAGCCGCTAAGAAATTCAAAAAGAAAACCTACAAGAAAAAAACTTACAAGAAAAAGCCCTTCAAGAGCAAGTATCCTCCGACTAGAAATTTTGAATTTGACCCTAACCAATTAGATAGCCTGCAATGGTTAGAACTTGGCGTGCGGCCGTGGGTCATCAAAAGCATAATGAACTATCAGAAGAAAGGTGGATCATTTAAATCGTGCAAAGATCTATCTAAGATCTATACGCTTAAGGATAGCGTTTATCAAAGAATTGCCAAGTATTGTACCTTGACTCCTCCTCCTATTAAGACCTATGCCCAAAAGTATCCTTCCAAGAAAAAAAGATCCGATAAAGTCATCAATATAAATTCCGCCTCAGCCACAGAGTTAGAGTCTTTATGGGGAGTGGGGCCAGTCGTATCTAAGATCATAGTAGAGAGAAGAGAGAAGCTAGGCGGCTTCCATAGCAAAGAGCAACTTAGGAATATCTGGGGTATTACCGACTCCTTCTTCCTTATGAACAAAAAGCGCTTGCACATCACGGCACCCTACCGCTATATCAATATTAATGGAGAGCAAGACAGTCTCTCCAAACATTATCTTATTAATTACAATCTGGCCAAGCTTATCGTCCGCTATAGGAGACAACACGGAGAATACACTAAGGTGGAGGACATCAAAAAAATCAGAGTAGTGAATGATAGTCTATACACAACTCTAGAGCCGTATTTAAGGTTAGAGTAATATACCATTTTTGTTAAAAGGCAGCCCGTAATAAAAGTTACCTTAGCACTCTCAAATCTATATGCTTGAAGAACCTAAAATTTCTCAATAAATACCTCCTTAGATACAAATTAAGATTTGGCCTCGGGACTTTGTTTGTGGGGCTTTCTGTCTTTTTCAGCATACTTGTCCCTCCAGCTATAAGGGACGCCTTAGACTACATTAATGATCGAGTCCAATCACTAGATGGCAATCAGGCACAGGGCACTTTCAGCGAGGTCTTAGGTGCTGAGATTCTCACTTATGTAGCAATGGTACTAGGGTTCTATGCCCTATCTGGATTCTTCATGTATCTGATGCGTAAGACCATCATCGTTATGTCTAGGCTTATCGAGTATGATCTCAGAAAAGACATCTATGCACACTACCAACAGATGGACTTAAGCTTCTTTAAGCGTAACAAGACCGGCGATTTGATGGCCAGAGTTTCATCGGATGTATCTAAGGTAAGAATGTATTTGGGTCCAGCCATTATGTATGGTATTAGAGTTGCTTTTCTTTTTTCATTTATTATCTACTCTATGTTCCAAGTGAGTGCCACCTTGAGTTGGTATGCACTCCTCCCCCTCCCTTTCTTGTCGATATCTATATATTACGTCAGCTCAATTATTAATAAGAAGAGTGCAATTATCCAAGAACAAGTATCCACACTCAATAGTACCGCACAGGAGGTCTACTCGGGCATCAGAATCGTCAAATCCTATGTTAAGGAGTCAGAATTCCAAGCCTTCTTCAAGGATCAAAGCTTAGACTATAGGGACAAAGCCCTAAAATTAGCTAAAGTACAAGCCCTCTTTTTTCCTCTAATGATATTACTGGTGAGTCTCAGCACCTTACTGACGATATATGTAGGTGGTGGATTAGTCGTGGCAGGAGAAATCTCTACGGGAAATATTGCAGAGTTTGTCATCTATATTAATATGTTGACTTGGCCTATTACATCGATAGGTTGGATAGCGTCTCTTGTACAGCAAGCAGAGGCTTCCCAAGCCCGGATTAATGAGATAATGCATACACAGCCATCTATACAATCCGGAAGTCAACCTATTACAGATTTCAAAGGACGTATAGAGTTCAAGGACGTATCCTTTACTTATCCAGATACGGGCATAGAGGCGCTGAAAAATATAAGCTTCGTCGTAGAGCCTGGTGAGCGATTGATTATAGTAGGTAAGACAGCCTCTGGAAAAAGTACGATAGCCGAGCTACTGCTCAGATTCTACAATGTGACGAGTGGAGCCATTTATATAGATGGTAAGAATATTAACACGATCAAGCTAGAGTCATTGAGACAAAAAATGGGATATGTGCCACAAAATGTGTTCCTCTTCTCGGATCTTATTTCTGAGAATATAAAATTTGGTGCCCCACACTCAGAGCCTTCTGAGATCAGGGCTTATGCCGAAAAAGCGGCTGTAGCTAAGGACATAAAAGAATTGCCAGAACAATATGAAACGCAAGTTGGAGAAAGAGGTGTAACCTTGTCTGGAGGGCAAAAACAGAGAATTTCGCTAGCCAGGGCACTTATAAAGAACCCTGATGTTATTTTGTTAGACGATTCTCTTTCAGCATTGGATGCAAATACGGAGCACGCCATACTGGAACATTTAGATACCGATCTCAAAGGAAAAACCTGCATAATCATCACCCATCGGATTTCCAATCAGCTAGATTTCGATAAAGTTATCGTCTTAGCAGATGGTAAAATAGAGCATCAAGGCACCCACTCTGAGGTCGTTAATGAGAATGCTTACTACAATCAACTTGTCCAAGTCTAGAAACGAGGACACTCTCTCACTAGAAGTTATAATTACAGATATAGCATAGAAATAAATTTAAACACTTATATTGGTACAAACATTTCGAATTAAAACGAGATAAAAGTGGACGATAAGAAGTTTGAAAGTGTGTATTCCTCTAAGGTAAGGGCTGGAAAAAGAAGAACTTATTTCTTCGATGTAAGGCAAACCAAAGGTGAGGACTACTACATAACCATCACTGAGAGTACTAAGAGATTTGACGGAAATGGTTATGAAAGGCATAAGATTTTCCTTTACAAAGAGGATTTTAACCGATTTATGTCTAACCTAGAAGATACCGTAAATCACGTCAAGACTGAGTTGATGCCAGACTTTGATTATGAGTTGTATGAAAAAAGACAACTTGAGTGGGAGGAAAAAATCCGTCTCGAAGACCAGGCCGCTGCCGAAGCTGCAGCAAATGGAGAATCAAGCACGAGTACTTCTGAACCACAAGAAACAGAAACTGAAGCCGATACAGACGGCGATATCAGTTGGTAAGTATCTACAATCTTCTAATAATTATAATCAGCAGCGAATACTGCAACGAGATTGGCACGCTTTTCTCGCTGTAGTCTAGTAGAAACTAATAATATGCAAAAAGGAAAAATAGCGGGGAAGACTCCCATAAAAGTCTCAGTCGAAGAAGGTAAAAAATATGCTTGGTGTACCTGTGGAGAAAGTGCAAACCAACCATTTTGTGACGGTGCACATAGAGGTACCGAATTTACACCTACTAAGTATATTGCTACAGAGTCAAAAGATGTGCACTTCTGTACTTGCAAACAAACAGGAAATGAAATGGGTCTCTGTGATGGAGCTCACAAATCTTTATAAGACAAAACGAATCGACAGACTAAAAAAGCCCTTTCACATCGTGATTGGGCTTTTTTATTTTTCATATTCTAGGGATAGACTATCAAATCATACTGGCTTGCATCCTATCCGTTAGAATATCCTTAAGTTCTTTTATGGCGGCATATTCCTCTGGGAGCACCTCTTTGAGCGCTTCTTTTACATTGAGATAACTACACTCAGAAATGGACTTTACCTTATTACCCAATCTGAGAAAATCGTGCTTTAAAATACCTCTGATAGAAGGAATCTGGTGCCAATCGGCTTCTATCGCCATATTAAGACAACCCTCTTTTTCGCAACTAGCCAATTCTATCGGATCTAGCTGATCTAATCTTTCATAATTTGCAGTAGGCAGCTTCCATATAGAACCATCTTTATGTAAGTTTGGCTTTATAAGCAAGACCTCTAGGCCTTTCTCATGGCACCTATATATGATGATTCTAGCTTTGTCTTTTGCGTTCATTATTGAAAACTATAATGTAAAATCTATACAAGTATACTCTTATAACAACTAAAAAAGGAGTAATATCTCTATCACTCCTCATTTTTTATTTGTGTCGCAGGCTGTTGCACCCTAGATTTTCTTCAATTTCTTACCATTTTTATCAACTGGCTGCTCTTCTGGCGTCCCCGGCGGAGCCATTTGTCCGAAATCAAATCCCTCTAACATCTTTTCTAGATCCATCCCTTCTAGCATTTTCTCTAAGTCCATTCCCTCAAGCATCTTTTCAATATCCATGCCCTCAAGCATCTTATTCATCTCGGTCATATCTAGGCCTTCAAACATCTTCATACTTTGTTCCATCATCTTTTGGATGTCCTGATCTTTCATATCTGGCATTCCACCCTCTCCAAATAGACCCATCATATCTTCGATATTGATAGAATCTAAGTTAATCTGACCCATATCAAATCCTTTCATCAATTCCTGAATGCCCTCGTCCTGGAGGATCTTAGATAAGTCAAGTGAATCCATCATCTTACTCATTTCAGATAATGCCTGATCCATTTCTTTTGACTTGTCTGTATCTTGGTTCTGCGCTGATAGGCTCAGCCCAAGTGTCAAAATTGTGATTGCAGTTATTAGTGCTCTAAGCATTGTTAGGTTGCGTTTTGATTAATTTGTAATATAGAATATAGATAACCAACACTTCAGTACTGAGTCTGATATCAGCATTCAACATCGTAAAGAAACGTTTGTTGCTGCTGGTATCAGATTTCTTGTCTATATAAGCTGCTGGCTGATCATTCTCTTTTATGACGTCATAAAGTGGATAGGAGTTACAATCTAATTTGACAATTTCCTTGCCCTTTGCATCACTCAGTCCACTGTCAGCATCGATATGTCCATAGAGGTGACTGTCTATATACACAGAGGTTTCTTGTCCATCATATCTCAACTCGCAGGTCATCGTCGTCGTCTCCCCCATAATCTGACACCCACCCTTATTGGTATCTATTTTTGCATAAGCTAGGACAGGCTCTTTAAATATCGTCGAAAAATATCCATAAGAGAAAGTCTTATTGACTTGTGTCTTTTGGAAATTATAAGCAAGCTCTTGTTTTTCTTCCTTACCAAAAGAAATCAGTCCTGCGACGAGCTTGGCAATGGCATCCTTTAACTTATTATGCACCTTCTGACTGCCTAACTTGGCACCACTACCTACAATAGTCTTGACAAGCATCATAACGACTGTAAGGCCAAGCCCCCAAAGCATTAGTATCGACAACATCCGAAATATCACCATAAAGTATTTTTCAATAAAAAAGGCCTATGGAAATTAATCCATAAGCCTAAGGGTGTAATATATTTTTCTACGAAAAGTCTATTTTTTTATCCTAAGTATGACTTCAGAGCATTTCTATTGACAGATTTTCTTAGTCTTCTCAGAGCTCTCTCTTTGATCTGTCTTACTCTTTCTCTGGTCAATCCATATAACTCTCCTATCTCTTCTAGAGTCAATGACTTGTGACCATTAAGTCCATAATACGCAGACAGAACTTCTATTTCTCTAGAACTCAATAGAGATAGACCAAACTTCACTTCATCTTTGAGTGAGGCTTCCATCAGATTTAGATCTGGTAGACTCTGGTCATTATCTACAAAGAGATCTAGCATAGACGCATCTCCATCTTCTCCACCTACAGGTGCATCCATAGACAGGTGACGACCTCCTCCTTGCAATACATTTCTAATATCACCTACTTTCATATCTAAAAGATCTGCCAACTCTTCGTGTGTCGGGCTTCTTTCAAATTCTTGAGTAAAGGTGACGTAAGCCTCATTTACCTTAGAGTACGAACTTACTTTATTAAGTGGCAATCTTACCAATCTTGAATACTCTACGATAGACTGTAGAATAGACTGTCTAATCCACCATACGGCGTACGAAATAAATTTGAACCCCTTAGTTTCATCAAATCTTCTTGCGGCCTTCATAAGACCAACATTACCTTCGTTGATCAAGTCACTTAGTGATAAGCCTTGATTCTGGTATTGCTTGGCCACAGAAACCACAAATCTAAGATTGGCTTGTGTCATTCTTTCTAGGGCACTTTCATCTCCCTCTCGGATTCTTCTCGCAAGATCTGCCTCATCCTGAGGTGTAAGCATATCTATTTTAGATATGTCATTGAGATACTTGTCTAAGGCTAGACTTTCTCTGCTCGTGATCTTGTTGGTTATCTTTAGTTGTCTCATCGAGTAAATAGTATTTCGCAATTACATAGAGATATAATTGCATGTCTCATAAAAATTAATTAAACCAGTTAGAATATTTACAAGTATCCATCCAATTAAGTTCAGTTTTGGTATGTTTTTTTACCAAAACTTGATTTTGGAAGACACATGGTCGGTTCAAGACCATTTAGGTAGGCTGCTCAAAGATAGACAAAGAAGTGAGTTGCCAATAATATATATTACATTTTTTTATAATATATACAGATTTTAACAATCACATACCTTATTAGACTTGCCAAGGTCGCTTAAGTCACGTTACGGACTCGATACTTAGACAAGTCTTAAACGCCATTTCACTAACAGTCCTAGTCTGTTTTTGGTCTACGCGACGTCATATCTCTATATGTAACGTCATAATGCGCATTGGTAACAGAAACGTAAAATCAATGATAATGATGCTCATCTGTAGAATATTAACAGAAAAGCCCACCTATTTAACATAGACGGGCTTTTCAATATTCTTAAAGTCAGCTAGTTATGCTGGCCTTTCCTCTTTTGGTAAGAGTACTTTTCTAGATAGTCTAAACTTCTTAGTCTTAGGATCTATGCCGATTAATTTCACTTTGACATCGTCACCCACTTGGAAGACCTCAGAGACATCTTTGATTCTAGAGTGTGAGATTTCAGATACGTGTAAGAGTCCACTCTTACCCTTGAAATCTACAAAGACGCCGTAGGTCTGCACTGAGGCTACTTTAGCATCAAATACATCTCCTACCTCTGGCTCAAATGCAATATCTAGTATCTCATCCTTTGCCTGCTTGAGTGAAGCGGCATCATTAGATGAGATAGAAACGACTCCTTTGTCATCGACCTCTTCTATATTGATAACAGTACCTGTTCTCGCTTGAAGGTCTTGGATAACCTTACCTCCAGGTCCGATCACTGCACCGATATAAGACTTGTCTATTCTGATTTCCTCTATCCTTGGCGCATGTGGCTTAAAGTCTGCATTGGCCTCAGATAGGGTTTTATTCATTTCATTGAGGATGTGGATACGACCTTCTCTTGCTTGCATCAATGCAGCCTCCAACTTCTCATAAGGAAGACCGTCGATCTTGATATCCATCTGGCAAGCTGTAATACCATCTTTGGTACCCGTCACCTTAAAGTCCATATCTCCTAGTGCATCTTCATCACCGAGTATATCACTAAGGATAGCCATCTTGTCACCCTCGGCAACCATACCCATCGCTATTCCAGATACAGGAGACTTCAACTTGATACCTCCGTCCATCAAAGCCAAAGACCCAGCACATACCGTTGCCATTGAAGATGATCCGTTAGACTCAAGTATATCAGATACCAATCTTATTGTATAGGGTGTTTCCTCTGGCATAACTTGCTTAAGGCCTCTTAGCGCAAGGTTGGCGTGCCCCACCTCTCTTCTACCCGGCCCTCTCATAGGCTTGATCTCTCCTACTGATAGTGCAGGGAAGTTATAGTGTAGGATAAACTTAGAGAAAGAGTGCTCTAGCGCTGTATCCACCATCTGCTGGTCTAGCTTAGATCCCAGCGTCAATGAAGTCAACGACTGTGTCTCACCTCTATTAAATATAGCCGACCCGTGAGCAGAAGGTAGATAGTCTACCTCCGTCCAGATTGGTCTTACCTCATCAAATTTCCTTCCATCAAGTCTGGTATTCTCGTCGAGCATCATCTTTCTGATGGTCTCTTTCTTTATCTTTTCGAAGTACTCTTTGGCTTCGCCCATCTTTTCTGCTGCATACTCTTCTCCCTTTTCTTCCAGAAGTGCTTCCTTCATAGCATCCTTGGCTGCCTTGAGGCCTTCTTTCCTAGCAGATTTATCTAAGGCTCCTCTCGCTACATCGAGTATGGCATCCACAGACTTTGATTTGACCCAAGCTTTAAGCTCTTCGTCCACCACTGGCATCTCCAATTCTCTCTTGATAAGTGCTTTATCACCTACCTTCTTTGCTAGATCCAGCTGAGCATTACACTGCACCTTGATCGCTTCATGACCTATCTTGATGGCTTCTATGAGCTCAGACTCTTGAGCCTCTTGCATCTCACCCTCTACCATCATCACATTCTCTAAAGTCGCTGCGACGATAAGATCGAGCGTGGCTTCCTTGAGTTCTGTTCTAGATGGATTGACGATATACTCGCCATTAATCTTCGCTACCCTTACTTCTGATATAGGACCAGCCCACGGAATGTCAGAAATAGCTAATGCACAAGAAGCTGCAAGTGCTGTATAAGCATCTGGCAATCTGTCTTCTTCTGCTGATATCAGGTTGATGATAACTTGTGTATCATTCATATAACCATCAGGAAACAGTGGACGGATTGCTCTATCCACCAATCTAGATGTCAATATTTCATAATCGGACAGTCTTGCCTCTCTACGGAAGAAGTTACCAGGTATTCTACCTATAGAGGCAAATTTCTCTTGGTAATCAACAGATAGAGGGAAGAATGCTGCATTTTCTCTCGGCTCGTGTGCCGAAACAACAGAGCAGAATAACATCGTCTTGCCGATACGGACGACAACGGACCCGTGGGCCTGCGTCGCTAGTTTACCCGTTTCTAAGACGACTTCTTCACCATTGGGTAGGTTAAAAGAAGTGGTAATAGGAGTTTGTTTACCCATAAGTAAGGTACTTGTTTAATTGAACAAAAATTTGAGGACCTTAAGGGGTAAGACATTAATAACTGATCTAATCCTACCCTAAAAAAAGCTATATCTAGTATGCGCCAGAATCTTCTACTGAAGTCTTTCTGATCTCTAGTTTCTCAATGATATCTCTGTATCCATTGATATCTTTCTTAGCAAGGTAGTTAAGAAGTCTCCTTCTCTTACCGACTAAGGTTAAAAGCGCTCTCCTAGAGGAGTGGTCTTTTCTGTTGACTTTAAGGTGGTCTGTTAGACTCTGTACTCTGAAGGTAAATAAGGCTATTTGTCCTTCAATTGAACCGGTATTGTCTTTACCGCCTCCGTACTCTGCGAAGATTTCTTCTTTCTTCTCTTTTGTTAGGTATGTTGCCATTGTATTTTAGTTAACCAAAAAGGATTATGTAAATCGTATTTTAGCAGGTGCAAAGATAGGTTTTTTCTGCAATTGCTTTTAGACAATAATTTTCTGCCATAAATAGACACAAATGAAGACCGCAGCCCTTGTTTTACTTGCCTTTTCCCTAAGTCTTGCCTCTAGTTCTGGTCAGGAGCTGCAAGCAGATTCCCTTGGCTATGAGACCTTTGAGATGACAGAAGGAGATACTACCTATGTTATGAAGAAGTACTTTATGGCTTTTCTCAAAAAGGGACCCAATCGTACGCAGTCTCCTGAGGAAACCAAAGAAATCCAAAGAGGACATCTGGCCTATATGAATGAACTAGCAGAAACTGGCCAACTGAACATTGCTGGACCCTTCGGAGGGAGCGGAGATGGAGAGATGCAAGGTGTCGTCATCTATAATGTCCCGACACTAGAAATCGCAACGCAGCTCGTTAGCAATGACCCAGCTGTCCAGGCCGGTAGACTTATTATTGAAGTATTACCGTGGTGGGCTGCCAAGGGTAGCACGCTGGAATAGCGTATATGCTCCTGCTTATAATAATATGGGTTTTTGCCTATACGGCAGCACTTGGTATAGGATCGACCATACTACCCCTCCAAGCTAAAGAGGGCAGCTCAGCACTTGTAAAACAATTTTTTCTTGGCCTGGCTATCATAACCGCTGTCGCCAATGTCTGGTCATTATTCCTCCCTATTACCCCACGCCTTTTTATCCTCCTTATTCCTCTGTCTCTATATGGTCTAATCAAAGGGGCAAGAAATTACAAGCGACATCTTACAAGCATCCCCCTTAATGCTTTTGTCCTTGCTATCTTAACCTTGGCAGCCCTCTGTCTTTCTTTGACAACAACGAGCAACATTGATGAGGCTGGATACTATCTCCCATTGGTCAAGTGGATAGAATCTTATCCCGTTGTGCCGGGCACAGCTCTACTCAATCACCGTATCGGATTTAACTCTGGCTTTCATATGTTGAGTGCAGTATTTGGCGTAGAGCCCTGGGTAGAGGGTGGCGTCTATAAGCTTAACGGCCTTATCTTCATAGTTTTTAATCATTACTTCCTTCGGCGTTTGTGGAGAGCCTACCGATCTAACAAACTCGAGATGCAAGATGTCCTTCTCGCAGGAGCACTGGTCTTTCCATTTTCTTTTTTGCTCGACTCTATGGATAGCGACTACCTCGGCATTATGGGTGCAGTTGTATTGATTGCTTGGTCCATAGAAGCTTTGCAAAAGAAAACTTCTGGAGCGGAGGTATTGACATTGGTGGCGATTGGTTTATTCCTCTTTACGATAAGACCATTCAATGCTTTCTTACTTGCAGCACCAGCGTGGATAATCCTCACACAAAATGA
>CALFUU010000131.1 GCA_937929835.1 uncultured Saprospiraceae bacterium
GTCACCTCATACTTGATAGGGCGATCGTCATAATGCAAAAACTCTGCGCCTTTATCAGACATCAGCTTGTTCATCTTGGAGACAAATCCTGGACTGATACTATTGTAATACGAGAGCAACATACTGTTATGGATATAATAGGCCTTCGTATTGTTCTGATAACTATTGGGCACAGGTGCATTGGGTGCTTTCCTGACAAAGCTGATCAATCCTTTTACTTGTTTGGTAATATCTCCTGCCATCTCCACTTGTCCCCCTACGTAATCAAAGTCTCTCTTAGAAAACCTATCTATAGCACTCTCCATCTTAGCCAAATAGCCCTCTAGTCCACGCGTCTTGCCATCTCTCAAGAGCTGAATCAGCTCCGTAGAAGCAGTATGCACGTCAAAGAACATCCGATCCATAGACGTATACTCATACCGTATCTGCTGACGGAGTTTTTGACTTAGGGCATAGTGCATACTGGCATAACTGTCAAACAGTCCCACCGTTTTCTCTAGATAGACATAGCACTCGTAAATATTTTCCTTTAGACTCAGATCATTGGCTGCAATAAAGTCTTCTATCTCGAAGCGCAGCTTGTTCACTTTATTGAGGATGTTAACAATCTCCGAGACATTCCTATTCAGCACATTAGCGACACTACTATTGAGGTGAATACTCTGTTCTTTGGTTACCCTACTGAGCTTAATGGCAGAAAGATCGTTATCAGAAGTATTGATATCAGGATTATCAAATATGTGCGGTCCCAATTCCATATTGGTGATATGGGTATTGATCTTATGGCTTTCTAGATCGACGTGCTTGTTGAGATCCTTATTGTAGTTGACAAATAATATTTGGGCGACAGCTAGACCGTGTACGCTTTCATTGAGAAACTCCACATAATTATTGAGTGCCTGTATTTTCTCAGGACTAGGACCTTGAGCTGAGCCACTAATGATGGGCATCAGCAATAAGAACAAAATCATCTTTGGAAGTGAGAATCTGTACATAGTGTACTACAATCGGTTTAAATCACTCTATGAGTTTCTGTATAAGCTACAGGACAGTAAATATACTTCTAGAGAGGCATTTTTGGTGTTTCCTAACTCATAAAATTGCCGACTTTAGCTATTCAATAACGTTAAATGGGTAAAATACCTCTTTACACTTCAACTGTCATATGCCTCAAAATTAGTTGAGATACTCGAAATCTATATTTAACTTTGGATTGTGCGACTCGTAAAAGTCATATTTCTATTAGGCCTCATATGTAAAGGCAGCCTCCTACCCAGTATGGATCTAGGTGGTGATTGCTGTCCGCAAGAGGCAACTGAAATAGAATGCGGCTCTGAAGAAGCACCCGCACAGGAAAAGGACGGTTGCTGCGATACCACAGTTTGTGATTGCTTGTGCTGTGGACATGTTTTCACTTTTAACTCCGCAGAGCACTTATTTTTTTATCCACAGCAACTTATCACTACTACTAATTCTACATACTACTTTATATACACCTTTACCTTTGACGACGGTATATGGCAGCCACCGCGGCAACTCTGATTTATTGTATTAACAATTTTTCGGATCTTATATAAATCGTCAAATAATGAAAAACATATGGATTGTAATCACCTTCCTTTTGGTGACTACAGCACTTACAGGCCAAGAGCTTGTAGAGTATTCTTTTAGAGTAGAAGGCACTTGTGGAATGTGCCAACAGAGAATAGAAAAAATAGCCCTCAAAAAAGGTAAAGCAGCAACAGCTGAGTGGAATGTTGATACCAAAATTCTCAAAGTAGATATAGACGAGACTAAGACACAGGTCTCCCATATCAGACATTTCCTAGCCCAAGCCGGTCACGACAACGGAGACTTTATCGCGCCACAGGAAATCTATGATGACCTCCACGGTTGTTGCAAGTATCGTCCAGATGACCTAGAGGAAAACCACGACACACCGCCAGAACACTTTGACACTCGCGAGACAACAACTGCTAGCTCCTTAGGCTATATACCACAAGCAGAAGGGCATATCTATGCACTAGAAAATGGAGAGAAGATCCCGCTTATCGGTGCCAACATCACCTTTGAAGGCGCTCATGAAGGCACCACTACGGATAGCGAAGGATACTTCCAAATCCAAAATAAGGGTCAACATCAAGCCATCAGAATTTCCTACATCGGATACGAGGACCAAGTCATTGCACTAGAGGCTGATTATATCGATGTGACCCTCGCCGATGGTCATCAGCTAGAAACAGTAGAGATCGTCTACAAGAAAAAGACGACAGAGATCTCTTTTGTCAACACCATCAATGTGGAGACCATCTCCAGAGAGGAACTGTGTAAGGCTGCTTGTTGCAATCTCTCAGAAAGTTTTGAGACCAATCCCTCTGTCGATGTATCCTTTAATGATGCCATCACCGGCACGAAGCAAATCCAAATGCTGGGACTCGCTGGACCCTATGTACAGATCAACAGAGAACTCCTTCCCGATGTGCGAGGGCTCAATAATCTATTTGGTCTCAATACGACACCAGGGCCTTGGATACAAAGCATACAACTCATCAAAGGGACTGGCTCCGTCGTCAATGGCTACGAGAGCATCACTGGTCAGATCAATGTCGAACTCAAAAAACCGGAGCGCGGTGAAGTACTGCACCTCAACGGCTTCCTCAATAATGGGGGTCGGCTAGAGCTCAATGGCAATACGCGGATAGATGTGACAGAGAATATCTCTACAGGTCTTCTTTTTCACGGTAAGTCGATGCAGAATCCACACGACAGGAATGGAGATGGCTTTACTGATATGCCTTTAGAAAAAGACTTTGTCGTCGCCAATAGATGGAAATTTAGAAGGAAGAAAAACTTTGAAGGACAGTTTGGCGTCAAGGTCTCCAACCTCAATCACGAGGGCGGATTCCACGATCACTTTGCTGGACTCTCTGAGGCTCACGAATTTCATTGGAGAATGAAGACTGAAATCAGACGAAATGAAGTCTGGGGGAAGATAGGCTATGTCAATGCAGAGAATCCAGACTTTAGTGTAGGACTCCAACTGAGTGCCTCTGACCACAGTCAAGATTCTAATTTTGGCCTAGAAAGATATGATGCACAGCAACAGTCCTACTACGGTAATCTAATCTTGCAAAACATCTTTAAGAAGGGTCATATCCTGCGCGCAGGACTCACCTATACACAAGATGACCTTATCGAAGAAGTCACCAAGGCCGATCGCTATGTCCGTAACGAAAAAGTGCCTGGCGCTTACGCAGAGTTCACCTACAAGAAAGATGACAAACTATCGATCATCCCTGGATTGAGAGTCGACCATCACAACACCTATGGGACTATCGTCATCCCGCGATTGCACGCCAAGTATAATCTCTCAGATAGATCTGTCATCAGATTTACTGGTGGGAAGGGATTCAGGACGGCGAGTATTTTTTCTGAAAATGCCGGACTCTTTGCAACCAATAGAACTGTCAGAGTCAGAAGCACCAATGACGATACACCTTATGGACTCGAAGCAGAAGTCGCGTGGAATTATGGCTTGAGTTACAACAAGGGTTTTGATATCGGCGGGAAGGAATTTATCCTCAGTCTCGACGCCTTTAGAACACAGTTCGAAAATCAGATCGTCGTCGACTGGGAAAATGCAAGAGAGGTCTCCTTCTATAATCTCCAAGGAGAATCATATGCCAACAGCTATCAAGCCAAGATCGATTACGAGGTCATAGAAAACCTCGACGTCAGAGTAGCCTATAGACTCTTTGATGTCCAGACACAGTACACAGAAGCGCAACTAGAAAGACCCTTGGTTTCTAAACACAGAGCTTTCATCAATGCCGCCTATAAGACCAAGAGCGACTGGCACTTTGACCTCACGTGGAACTGGAGGGGTAGTATGCGTCTCCCCGATACCAGTATCAATCCCGTCGAATTCCAGAGACCAGATAGAACGCCTGCTTACTCTCTACTCAGCGGGCAGATCAGCAAGCGGTGGGGCAGCAAATGGGACATCTATCTAGGTGCAGAGAACATCCTCAATTACAAGCAAGAAGATGCCATTATCGCCAGCAATGACGCCTTTGGCGAATTCTTTGATGGCAGTCTGACTTATGCGCCGCTCTTCGGCACCAATGTCTATATAGGATTCAGGTTTAATCTGATTAAGGACAAGAAATAATATTTTACAAAAGCGGGCCTTGTGATGAGGCTCGCTTTTTTTATTTAATTCTATTTTGCACTATGAATAACAATGACGTACTCCGACGACTAAGATTTACCTTTGACTATGCTGATGACAAAGTCGTAGACATCTTTGCCCTCGGATCTATGAGCATCACAGAAGACCAAGTCAAGCCCTGGTTGCTCAAAGATGAAGACCCCGCACAAGTCAAACTTAAAGATGTAGAGCTTGCTAGCTTCCTCAATGGACTCATCGTCCTCAACCGTGGCAAAAAAGAAGGCGTCGAGATGGTCGCAGAACGCCAACTGAACAACAACCAGATATTCAGAAAGCTCCGTATCGCTCTCGCCTACAAAGACACAGATATCATCTCTATCTATGACGAGGTCGATATGATCATCAGCAAAGGTGAGCTCAGCGCCATCTTTAGAAATCCCAAGCAAAGCCAGTACCGCGCCTGCCAAGATCAGTTTCTTAGAAATTTTTTATTAGGTCTGCAGTACAGACATCGTGGGAAGAAGGGGGAAATTAAGCCTGGGGTGGAGTCGGGGAGTTAGAGTGTCCTCTAAACATAAAATTATTCCACATTCTGACAGTAGAGGCTCTTATATAGCGTATGGCATCGAGGTTAACAAACCTCGACGAACGAGGGAAAATTACATTAGGCAAACAGCCTAGATACTGACCAGATCAAGTCGACGCCGAGCCCGCCAAACACAAGTGGGTAGCGGGAGCGGCACAGTGTAGAGCCTTTGTTTGGCTAGCGTTTTTTGCGAACTTTTTTGGCAATGAAAAAAAGTGGGAGAAAGGTTCATAAAACAAGTAAACTACATTTCTCCAGAAATTTAATAGTAAAGGAATTTATTCTAAATTTAGAAAGGTAAGTTGATTCCAAATTTTATATCAACCCCTCATCCAAAAAGCTAAAATATCCTTCATCAGAGATTATAAGATGATCGAGTACGTTAACCTCTAGGGTTTTACCGGCCGCTACCAATTTTTTTGTGAGGCTAAGATCTGCTTGAGAGGGCTTCAGATTGCCAGAGGGATGGTTGTGGCAGAGAATGATGCTGCTTGCTTGTGCTTCTATAGCTTTTTTGAATACAACTTTAGGATCTACTACTGTGCCAGCGATGCCGCCTATACTGATGGTTTCTATTTTTGTGACTTTATTGTTTCTGTTGAGCATCAAGACCTTGAAGATTTCGTGACCCAGATCTTCCATAGTTCCGGCGACACACTGATAGGCATCTCCACTACTCGTAATGCGGGGTTTTTCTCGGACCTGTGTTTGTTGTCTACGGCGACCGAGCTCTAGTGCTGCCGCTATCGTAATGGCCTTGGCCTCGCCGATACCCTTATATTTTATCAGGTCACTAATAGTCGCTCTGCCAAGTATATTGAGGTCTTGGTCAAAACCAGCAAGAATCTGCTTAGCTAGCTCTACGGCAGATATCTCTCGTGTACCAGATCCAATGAGTATGGCAATAAGCTCTGCATCGCTGAGTGCTGCTTTGCCTTTAAGCAAGAGTTTTTCACGGGGCTTGTCTTCTTCTGCCCACTCTTTGATACTGAGGGATTTTTGATAGCTCACGATAGCAATATACGGGATAAGTTGTTATTTGTTGCTATCGGCGTCGTATAATACATAACCTCTTATGTTTTTTTCAAGGCTTTTTATTATTAATCCTATATTTAAGCTTATCGATTACTTAATTTCTTGATTATAGAAGCTTCATAATATATCAAATCAATCACGTATGATGTATCGTCTCAGTTTTTACCTACCGCTGCTTTTTCTTGTCAGTAGTAGCTATACAGCACTTATAGGACAGAATGTAGTGCCTATAGAATCCTATGATGTTGATCTCCTTGGAGGCCTACAGATAGAAATTAATTCTAGTGCGGATAATTATTATGTGTTGCAGATGCGACATAATGATGCGGATGCTTTTGAGCAAATTGGGACTTCCATAGTCAAAGGGAATGAAGGCCGCACGTTGCTTACTGAGCCATTGCGGGCTCTACCACAATCCCACTATCAAGTACTAGAGTATGCTCTCGCTCAGCCCGGAGACCAAGATAAAGATGGGATAGATGATGTGACAGAATTAGATGCACTACCCAATAGTAGTCCCTTTAATGCAGCTTCTACAGTTGGGATTAATGACGGCCAAGTGGCTATTGATAACAGAGCGACCTTCGAAACGTTGTCTGTTGATAATGTGATTATTCCTTGGGCGCCATTTCTAGATAATCGAGAATTTGTAAAGTTTGCAGTGGCAGATATTTTTTCGGATAACCCACAGATATATTTTATAAATAGTAATACGCATTATATCCACGCCGATTTTTACAATTCGATTGGTTGGTATGAAATGGACTTTAGTGGAGAGATTACTTACTATCCCAATCTGATGTCAGCGAATGGCACCTTAGGTGTTTATAGTTTTTCTTATTCTTTTGGAGATCCTGAACCCTTCAATACGGTACAGAAGACACATGAATTAATTGCTAAGAATATGCCTTTTCTGACCAATAACTTGTCTTACTATGTGACGACTTTTAGTGAGGCAGAGTATTTTGATGATAAAACTGAGTTTGATAATTCTCGTGTCCACGTTGTATTTGAGAATGAGATATTTGAAGATATAGAATATTTGCCACTTAATCTTGCAGAAGGTTTTGGGTTATTGAGAGCTTTAGAGCCAGAAGATACACCTAGTGCAACCGATATAGTGCTCTACGAATCTGTACCTAATTTTTTGCCTAGAGTAGGTGGTATTATAACGTCTTTTATCCAGACACCCTTATCTCATGTTAACCTGCGAGCTATCCAAGATGGTGTCCCTAATGCCTTTATCAAAGACCCATTGAGTGATCCTTTGATTTCCAGTTTACTAGGGAAACATATTTATTATAAAGTGGAAGAGGACAGGTACCTTATTAGAGAGGCAACGATACAGGAGGTAGATGCTTGGTTTGAGGATCTTAGGCCTTCACAGGGACAGGTGCCTAAGAGAAACCTCGATTATAAAGAGATACGTCCACTTGCCGATATCACTTTTGACATGAGTGATGGTTTTGGTGCCAAGTGTACCAATGTTGCCACGATGCGTACTTTTGGTTTTCCTGAAGGCACTATTCCCGATGGATATGGGGTTCCGTTTCATTATTACCACGAGTTTATGTTGCATAATGACTTCTATACACGGGCTCGTGAGATTTTGGCAGATCCAGAGTTTGAGACCGACTTGGAGTACAGGATAGAGGCACTATCAGATTTCAGGAAGGATATACGAGCAGCGGAGATGCCGCAATGGATATTAGATGATCTTGAGGTCATGCATAGATCTTTTCCGGAAGGTACGGCAGTACGTTGTAGGTCGAGTACCAATAATGAAGATTTGCCAGGCTTTAGTGGAGCAGGCCTATACACATCCAAGACACAACACCTAGATGAGGGACATATTTCTAAGTCCATAAAACAGGTATACGCGAGTATGTGGAATTTCAGAGCCTTCGAAGAGCGAGATTTTTATAGAATTGATCACTTTCAAGCAGCAATGGGAGTCCTGTGTCACCCCAATTATCAAGAGGAAAAAGCCAATGGAGTGGGTGTGACGATAGATCCGATCTATAGTACTTTTTTTACCAACTACATCAATACACAAGTCGGCGAAAATCTTGTCACCAATCCTGATGTCAATTCTATTGCAGAAGAAATTATACTAGAGAAGATTGATTTTTTTGAAGATAGAATCATAAGATATTCTAATCAAGTTGCAGATGGAGAACTGATAATGACAGAGATCTACAGAGATCAGCTACGTGATTATATGGAAAAGATTCATGATGAGTTTGCTCTTCTATATGGTGCAGAGGGAGACAATAGTTTTGCGATGGATATAGAGTATAAGATTACTGCAGATGACCAATTAATAATCAAGCAAGCAAGGCCGTGGGTATCTTTCTGGGCAGCCCTTCCACCTGTCTCTACAATTGATGATCAATTGCAAGTTGCTCTGTATCCTAATCCCTTTGTCAATGAGTTGCATATATCTTATGAGGGTAGTTATGAGCGGATAGTTATTACAGATCTTATGGGTCGGACACAGACTTCAGTTGTAGCGACAGACCTTTCTAGTATTGTGGTTGATGCTGATCAGTGGAACATCGGACCTTATTTTGTCCTCGGTGTACAAGAGGACGGTAGTGCCCAAGTACTTGGTAAAGTGATAAAGAAGTAGCTTCAGCGTTTTTTTAAAGTTAGAAGGTGCGAACGGAACTCATCAACATCATACCCGTGTTACCAAGTCAAGATATCGAGAGAGATGTAGCTTGGTATCGGACTTATGTTGGATTTGATGTAGTGCATAGTGATGAGATGTATGCGGTACTGCGCAGAGGAACACTGTATTTGCACTTGCAGTGGCACGCCGATACTGCTGATGATCCTTTGCTCGGCGGTTCAGTAATAAGAATACTTGTGTACAATATCGAAGAACTCTTTGCCGAGTTTATCAAAAGGGGTACAGTTGCAAAAGATAAGCTACGGAAGAGTACGCCGTGGAACACCCACGAGTTTGGTTTCTACGATCTTAATAAGAATGCTGTCTTCTTTGTGGAGGAAGTCAGAGATTTGGATTAAAATACACAATTGGTTGAATGCTTATATTGTATTCGTATGAGGGTCATAACTTTACAAGTTGAAGTGCCTTTGATCCATTGTCGCTCTTGATAACGGCAATATAAGTGCCTCCTAAAAGATGACGTGCATCCAACTTGATAATAGCGGAGTGGGGTTTCATTGTTGAAACAAGTTGACCATCGAGACTATAAATTTCTACAGAGGTGATGGGTTCATCCTTCGTCCTTATTGTCCAAAAATCTACTGTAGGATTGGACAGAACTTCTATTCCTTTTAATTCTGGTTGGGTGGTGCCTGTTGTTCTCTGTCCAAATATGACGTCATCAAAGTAATAGGTCTTTTCTCCTACGGCAGAACCTTCAGTCCCAAAATTGAAAAAGATTGAGGCCATATTATAAGTCCATCCCATATTCAGGCCCGTACTCAATTGAGCTGTACCTGGAGCTTCATTGATAAAGTCAAATTCCAAATCTTCCCATTCGCCAGCTACTGTGGTTCTTGTTTCTGTCTCGCAAGTATGGGTCGGGTCTTTTGAGTCTTCTACTTTTAGTCTGATGGGAATACCCGCATCTGGTGACCATACTCTTACCCGCATCTTGGAGTCAGTTAACGTTAAGGGTATATTAGTTGCAAAGCCTCCCGGAGTTCCGATAGTCGTGCCTGCCCACGTAGCGGCTTGATCCATCTTGATTACTTCGATGACTTGATTAGTAGGATCAGTAGGGTCTACTGTAAGCGTAGAGCGGTTGCCTCCAAAATCAGTAACAGTATAATTGATACCAACGCCTTCAAAATCTACAGGCAGGTCAAGTTGATTCCCACCGAAGAGTTGCTGTACATCATCAAAGAGAAAAGTGGATGTCTCAGATCCATCGCCTACGTTACCGAAATCAAACATAAAGACTAAAGAATTAAAATTTCTCGGTTCCCCAGTAAAATCCCAAGTCAACTCTTCCCACGCATTGGATACTGTTGTGAACACATCTCTTTCTGTCTCGCCAGCTCCTTCCAGCTTAAACTTTATAGTCGTACCTATTGGTGCAGTTGTAAAAACTTTCATCGTAATGGCATTCATTGTCGTGAAGTCTAGATTTTCTGCAAGATCTATTTTACTCCCAGCCCAGATATCTCCACCATCTCTGACTATCTGTGCGACTTGGTCACTCGTATTGATGCCTGTGGTTTGTGGGTTGTCGATGACAGTAGCGGTGCCTCCATTGAAGTCGATAAAATTATCTGTTGTGATTGTCCCTTCAAAATCAATAGGTAAAGATTGGGCTGAAATCTGCGTCACAGATGTAATCAATAACATCGTGAGTAGAGCAATCAAACTGTTGTGTAGCATAGTAGAATTTTTTCTATTGACGTAAAACTATGCTAAAAAGGACTATAGTCTACCTCTTGTCGGTGTTTGGATGTACATCATAGATACAACCAGTTAGGTGAAAATGCGTTAAGGACGAGAATTGACCCAATAACTACCGTCTATGAGAAATTCTTTTTTCCAAATTGGGACTTCATTTTTAAGTGTGTCAATAGCATAACTACAAGCTTCGAAGGCAGATTTTCTATGCTTAGAGGATACTGCAATGATGACGGCGATACCTTCGAGCTCCACTTGACCGATGCGGTGGTGTATGCTGATTTTTTCTATGCCGTATTTTTCTATAGCTGCTAGTGCAATTTTTTTCATTTCCTTGACTGCCATTTCGACATAAGCCTCAAAGTGTAAGTGGGTCACTTCTTTACCTTTATTCCATCTCCGCACAGTACCGACAAATAGATCTATGCCTCCACACTTCTCGTCTAAGACAAAATTATAACAAGCATCAATGGAGAGCGGAGTAGATAGTACCTGTATGTCAATAATACTATCCACCACTCACAGGAGGAATAATAGCGATCTCATCGCTGGGTGATATGGATAATTTATCATCTGCATACGCTTGATTGATGGCGACAACGTAGGATTTGTATTCCAGAAATTGAGGATAAGCAGTATTAAGATAGGACTTGAGTTCGCCGACAGTCAGACCCTTATCATTGTCTAAGATCAACTCTGAGCTCCCGACAATTTCTTTTGCAACACCGAAACAAAGTACTTTCATATCTGATAGATGTCTGTCAAAGGTATTTAAATAATAAGCGTAGCGAAACGATAAGGACTACAATTGCAGTAATACGTCTTATGGTTATGGGGTCTAGTTGGTGTATGGTCCAGCGGACACCTATCTGCCCACCTATAAAGACGGCCAACATCAAGACCAACACTTTGTTTGTGTTGAGATTGATGCCATAAGTCATCCACTGTCCTAACAGTCCGGCCACAGAATTCACTAAGATAAATATAGCTGAGGTTGCTGCTATGGCCTTAGGTTTATCCCAGCGACTTAGATGCAATAATGGAGAAAGAAAAATCCCTCCACCTATGCCGACCACACCCGACATTAAGCCGATACTTCCCCCGATGGCTGCATTGCCATATTGTGGAATCTTGAGAACTGAGGTTTTTCTGTTAAGTAGCATCGCCGCAGCTGCAAGCATTAAGCTAGTGGCTAATAAAATAAAAAAAAGTCGTTCTGAAATGAGGAGACGGCCACCTAAAAAAGCCAAGGGTATGCTTAAAGTAATCAGTGGTAACGTTTTTTTCCAATCAAGATAGTGATGCTTGTTAAATAAAAATACTGAGGTCCCTACGACGACAATATTGCAGATCAAGGCTGTCATTCTCATATCTTCAAAGGCCATAGGAAATAGACTGAGTACCGCCAAGTAACTAGATCCTCCGCCAAAGCCTACCGATGAATAGACAGTGGCAATGACAAAAAATAGCAGGATCAATAGATACATGTCAGACATAGTTGGCCGAATATACAAACTAGAATGTAGTAATGATGCTAACTATTTCAGTATGCCTACCTTTGCGCTTGTTATGAAGAAGTTTACACACTTGGACAAAGAGGATAACCCGACTATGGTCGATGTAGGTCATAAAGAAGTGACTGAGAGGGTGGCAGTGGCAAGAGCACTTATCAGCTTGGATGAAGAAATTCTCGATCAGTTAGACAATAACGAAATACAAACCCAGAAAGGCCCTATTTTTCAGACGGCGATATTGGCAGGGATTATGGCAACGAAGAAAACTAGTGACCTTATTCCACTCTGTCACCCTCTGGCCATCAGTAAATCCTCTGTGGATATACGTGTCAATGCCGATAGAAAATTAGAAATTGATTGTACTGTAAAACTAACTGGGAAAACTGGTGTAGAGATGGAAGCACTAACTGGGGCTAGCGTAGCGGCCTTGACCATTTATGATATGTGTAAGGGCTTTTCTCACAATATCATAATAGAACAAGTCCAGCTAATGAAGAAAACAGGTGGAAAAAGCGACTTTGAAAGAAAGTAAGAAACATACCAAACATACAGCTCTAATCAAACCTGTCGGTGGAGAATACCACAGGAATGAATGGGCGCTTCTAGGAGCCCCTTGTGGCATTATTAATCAGTTTGCAGAACAACTAGCTTCTCAACTGAACAAAGAAATGCAGGTTGGCTACATAGATGCTTCCCATCAAGAGATCAAAAGCGATCACCCTTACAGCATCTATTATCATGACAAGCAAGCTTTTGCGCAGATAGATACCCACGTGGCGTTTGCACAGAAGCAGAACCGTAAGTATTTTGATGCGCTAGATATCCTTTTGATAAATGGAAATCACTTTGTTGGTGATAAACAAATTGTCTTTATCAATGATAAGAAGAAAGATTCTCTAAAGAGGAAATTGGGTCGACTGACAGACTTGCGTATAATTATTGTTGATGCTAAGGAGCAAGAGATCTATGATTTTTTGGAGCCTTATATTTCTAATAATGTCCAAATAGTGCGGAGGAATGAGATAGCGCAAGTCGTCGATATAATGGCGAAGTATAGTCAAAGTTATCTGCCTCAGCTGAAAGGACTTGTCTTAGCGGGAGGTAAGAGTCAGAGGATGGGAAGTGACAAAGGCGTTATCGATTATTACGGTAAGCCCCAGAGAGAATACGAAGCAGATTTGCTCAGCGAACTATGTGAGGAGGTGTTTTTGTCACTTAGTCAAAATCAAACTGATGAGGCTGTCGGAAACTATTCTGTTATGAAAGATACTTTTGTAGGACTGGGCCCCTATGGAGCTATTTTGTCCGCGTTTAGAGAATATCCTAATCACGCCTGGCTGACCGTTGCTTGTGATTTGCCGCTACTGAATAAGGCAACCTTAGATCTCTTGGTAGCTAAAAGAAATCCTTCTAAGTTGGCAACGTGTTTTCATAATCCTGAGACTCAATTTCCTGAACCATTAATTACAATATGGGAACCTAGAGCTTACCCTGTGTTGCTAGAATTTCTGAGTCAAGGTTATTCTTGTCCACGGAAAGTATTGATCAATACGGAAATAGAAGAGATTGTGGTGGAGCAAGTAGATTTTATGATAAATGTAAATGACCCGCAAACCCTCTCTGCAGTAAAAGAGAAACTGAAAAAATAAATTACTTCTAGCGGTATATCAAAATGGGATATACTTCTCCTTTTTTAAAAATGTCTTTTCCTCTAGGTAATCGGATAAAAGCATCTGCTTCTGCTAAATTCGCTAAGTCACCAGAGCCATTTCCTTTTTGAGGTGTGGCCTGCACTAAACCAGTGGAGGAGTAAGAGATTTTGACTTCAAGAAAATAAGTAAGATCTGGTTTGAATTCTACACTATGTGTGAGAGCAGCGAGTTGTGTTTTCCGCAAGGGTAGACCTAGAGACTCGCCTAGCCATTCTACAAAGTAGTAGTGCATACACATAAAGGAAGAAATAGGATTGCCTGGAAAGGCAAAAATTGTACACGATCCTCTACGACCAAACCAAAAAGGTTTGCCTGGGCGCTGAGCTACTTTGTGAAATAGCTTTTGAGCACCGAGTTCTTCCAAGACGGCAGGGAGAAAATCATACTTCCCCTTGGATACGCCACCGCTCATGAGAACCACATCGTACTGTTCTAAATATTTTTGCATTTGCTCCTTAATCTCTTCTTTTTTGTCATCAAGGTGTGCTGTATCATAATTAACCCCCATAGTATTAAGAAAGGTGCTTATCTGATAGACATTTGATTTTCTGATTTGGTGGGCCAATGGTTTCTGTTCTATATCGACCAGTTCGTTGCCAGTCGAGATAACGATAGCTTTAGGTAGTTTTGCTACTTCCACTTTGTGTTTTCCTAAGCTCGCACCTACGCCAATTTCTGCAGGAGATATAATGGTGTTGGGTGAGACGATAAGTTCATCAAGAATTCGATCTGAGCCTTTATCGTGTACATTTTTATATTTGACGATATCTGGTAGATTAATTAATGCTGCGCCATCTGTGATGGTTATGTCTTCGTATCTAATTACAGTGTCACATCCTAGAGGCAATATAGCGCCTGTCATTACTTCATGGCAGGATCCAGTTTCTTTTTTTTCTTTTTGTGGATCACCTGCGGCGGCAATACCTTCTAAGGGAAACCTTCGATTGCCTTCTGAAAAGTCTTGATGGGCAATGGCGATTCCATCCATAGTGACACGGTTATATGGTGGCAGTGGCCGATCTGTATGCCAAGACTCTTTGAGAACTCTGCCTATAGATTGAGATAGAGGCACAACCTCGTTACCAAATTTTCCTTTATGGATTTTTATTATCTCTAAGGCCTTGTCTACGTCTATCATCAACCACCTATTGTTGTCATCGATTCACTAATATTGGGTAATTTTTTTCTTTGTGCCTCTGCTTCATAGCCATTTTTGTGTTTCTGCCCTATTGCAGAGTGTATCCCTTCTAAGAGTTGTGCATCGCTTGCACCTGCTCGCATTAAGTCTTTGATATTAAAGATGCCTTCATCATATAGGCAAGTCTTTATTGTGCCTGTAGGTGTTAGTCTTATCCTATTACAGGTCCCGCAAAAAGTCCTGGAGTATGCTGGTATAATGCCGAAGCTACCGAGGTGCCCTTTTATTTTGTAATTGAGGGAAGTTGAATTCTTTTCGTCTTTTAGTTTTATAGCTGGGCCATAATGTCCCTCGATGTGGTGGAGTATTTTTCTATAGTCCCATTCGAGTTTTTCATAATGAGCACCTTTACCATTAAAAGGCATTTCTTCTATAAATCGAACAGAGATGTTTCTTTCTTTTGTCAGACCGACCATTGGGATAAGGTCCTCAATGTTTCTATCCTTGATGACGACAGCATTCAATTTTAGTTCTAGGTTTCTTTTGGACATTTCTTCTAGACACGCCCAGACGGTCTCGAAATAATCTCTCCTCGTAATGTCATAGAAGCGCTGTTTGTCTATGGAGTCTATACTCAAGTTGAAATTCCTAATGCCATAGACTTCTAGATCATCTAGGTACTTCAGCGTCTGGGTGCCGTTGGTGGTGATGGCAATTTTTTTGATGCCTTTAGTTTGACTTAAGTTTTTGATAAAGTACATAATGTCCTTTCGCAAAAACGGCTCACCACCTGTAATTCTAATTTTAGACACGCCTTGTAGACTCAATATACTAACAATTCTGAGCAGCTCTTCATAACTCATTAATTGCTGCTGCTTGACGAAGTCTATGCCCTCATTAGGCATGCAATAGAAACATCTCAAGTTGCACTTGTCAGTCACTGCAATTCTTATGTAGTCAATAATGCGATTATGTTTGTCGACCAGTTTATTCATAAGTTCTTGAGTGTATAGGACCTTCTTTGTATTTAAGGGGCTGTCCATTTTTTTGTCTGAATACAGAGAGAATTTCCGAAGCTATAGAATGCGCTATCTCTTCAGGAGATTCTGCACCTAGATCTAAACCTGTTGGACTATGGATGAATTCCACAGTAGTAAGGTCTACGTTGACAAGATCTGCATTCATTTTGTGGAACCGTTTTCTGGGTCCTAATAGTCCAAGATAAGGCGGAGATTCTTTTATGAAATGTTGTAGAATTATCTGATCCCATTTGTAGTCGTGTGACATCAATACGACAGCAGTATAGTCATGGGTTTGTACGCTGCTGTGCTTCTCAAAAGGGATAACACGTTGTACTTTATTGACGAGATCTTTACCTAATCTACTGAGCCGACCGATAATCCATATTTCCCAACCTAAAGTCTGTCCGACTTGTGCCATGGCATTGACATCATAATTGTCTCCTATAATAATCAGTCTCGTTTCAGGTCTTATAAATTCCAGTAAGACTCTGTGGGACTTATTGTCGGATTTTAATTCGAATACTCTGTGGGATTTTTTCTGTTTCACTAATTGGATAGATTCTTCTAGCTCTGCAGTTGAAATGTTAAAGAGCGGTGGAGTGGGCTGGTCTTTTTTGATTAATATGTTTTGCGGAGCTATCTTACCATCAGTACTAATCACCTTCGCTAAGATATTCGGTTGCTCAGCGCGAAGGAGAGATCGCAGTAGTTCTATTTCGTTATCTGGATCAGAGGGGTCTATGGGAGTGAGCAAGACTTCTATCTTGCCATTGCAGCCTAGCCCAACGCCTATCTGGTTGCTGTCATCTTCTCTCGTGTCATATACGACTAAGGAAGGTGTATTGGTGAAAATTGTGTGTTGGGCTTGCCGCAGCGCATCTCCTTCTAAGCATCCACCACTAATACCACCGACCCACAATCCATTAGATCTGATCAGCATTCTTGCGCCTATTCTCCTGTATGACGAGGCTTCTACATTGACGACAGATGCCAATGCCACTTTTTCATTATTGTGGTCAAGACTATCGTAGAGAGAAATTATTTTCCTTATTTCTAGCAATTATTAGAGGCTATTATCAATCAATAAGAGTCAGCGCAGCTAAGATTATCTATGGCAAGATAGACAATTGAGATGGACAATCAAGATATTTTGTAGTCTAGTATATGAGTATGTAAAACTAGTACAACTTAAAAGTAGGTTTGTGCCATTATAGAAGTAGATTATAATGAAGTAGTGTCGTTGAAGTGAGTAAGATTGACCTTGTGGAATTATTTCAGAGTGAGATCCCAGATGAGCTGGGCATCAGCCATATAGTGTGTGCGATGTGATAATTCTTATAAGTCAAAAACTAATTTCATTATAAATAACGTCACAATCGAAGTGATAATGCCGTAAAGAAAGATGGTTAATGACTTTCTGATCTGTCTGTATTTTCTTTCTAAGACTTTTCCGAGATAGTATAAATCTTTGATCATACTGCTGTACAGAAATTCTTGGTCGTTCATCATTTCTAAAAAGCCCCATTCAAAATCCTTTTCATCCATACTATGGAAGTTGCCAAAGAACAGTAGATTGCCCTTTTTGTTTCTGATGTCTTCTTCAGAAAAATGGCCATGTGTAACATCAGGTCTTATAGCTAGGATTGCAAACATTATAGATAGTGTGGCCGTAAGGGTCATAAGTAAAACAGGAATATCATAAGAGTCGAAGTGGATGTGGCCATGGTCCGTAACCTGACTTACAAAACCTCCCACAAGTATAGACAGAATGATAGCGTTGATTGTTATCATAATGTTGGCCTTCTTGTCTACCATTTCATTTAATGTATAATGGTTTCTGGAAGTAATTCTAAACATTGTTTGGATTCCACGATCATCTCTTCCACTACTATTTTCTAGATTCTTTTTAAGTTGCTTTAATTCAGTTTCATCAATCGAAAATTGTTTTCGTAAAGCGAGATCTGATTGTTTTTTAAGATGCTTTTTCTCTTTTTCTAATTCCGAGATAAGCCTTTGCAATTTTGGTCTTGCATCGGCAGAACATAGTGGTGTATGAAAATCAATATTTTGGAGCACATTCAGTGCATACTTATTCCATTTTCCTTTGCTCAGGTTGGCGCCATGTAATAGTAGCTCTTCGTATAGTTTTTCAAGATTCTTTTTGTTCTTTCCGACGACGAGGTCTAGGTTTTTGGCGTCAGTTAGAAGTTTACTTAAAGTGTTCGTTGGTGCATTAGAGTCCATTTCTCTGATAGCCAACTTGATAGTTGTTGATATTTCCTCTGGAATATTCTGCTTAATCGATAATTCCTCGATAGTTTTCGAGACTTCCTCTTCTAAATTATATTTTGGTTTCTTGTTTTTTCCAACTTCTACCTTTAAGTTTCCGAAGGAAGCGGCAATAATCCATCCCGCTAATTTCCCTAATTGCCAATTTTCTTCAGAAACAGATTTGCAATGAGAAATAGCATCAATATGCCCTTGGTATCTGTTAGCAAACTTGATGTTATGGTAGACAACTTTAGATGGATATCTGTTAATCTTTACAGTTGCTAATTGCCTGATGTTTTCAAGAAGATTTTCTGGTTCGCCCATTTATGATTAGATCATTATGATTTCCAAGCAATTGTGGCTCGGGTTTATTTCTGAGTAAAGTGCATTAGTATTTTTACAACTTCAATAAAGCTTTTTTCAAATCTTCTATGAGGTCACCTATATCCTCTACACCTATAGAGAGTCGGATAAGAGAGTCTGTCAATCCCACTTTTAATCTATCCGCTTTGGGAATAGAGGCGTGGGTCATAGAGGCTGGATGTCCTATAAGTGATTCTACGCCACCGAGAGATTCTGCTAGAGCGAATAACTTGGTACCGCTCAACACTTTCTTGGCAGAGCTGAGCTTGTTGTTCTTCAAATCAAAAGATACCATTCCTCCAAAACCATTCATCTGCTTCTTGGCGACAGCATGACCTTTGTGTGTCTTAAATCCTGGGTAGTAGACCTTAGATACTTTCTTGTGATCTCTGAGGAACTCCGCGACTTTTTTGGCGTTTTCACACGAGCGCTGTACACGGAGATGCAGAGTCTTGATACCTCTCAGCATCAAGAAACAGTCTTGTGGACCTGGTACTGCTCCCGCGGCATTTTGAATAAAGTAGAGCTTGTCGGCAAGTGATTTACTCTTAGTAATAACTGCGCCCATCACTACATCTGAGTGTCCACCAAGATATTTGGTACAAGAATGCCAGACGATATCAGCGCCGAGATCCAATGGATTCTGCAGGTAAGGAGAGGCAAAGGTGTTATCAACGACGACTTTGAGTTTATGCTTCTTAGCAACTTTTACGACAGCTTTTATATCTACGATGTTGAGCATCGGATTGGTCGGTGTCTCTATAAGGATAAATTTGGTCTTTGCTGTGATGTGCTTTTCGATATTGGCTGGTTCCGACATATCTATAAAGCTGGCTCCGATCCCAAATTGGCCAAACACCTCAGTGATCAATCGGTAACTCCCGCCATAGAGATCATTGGTAGATATAATCTCATCACCAGATTTAAGCAACTTGAGGATAGCATCTAGAGCGGCCAATCCACTAGAGAAACAGACACCATATCGGCCGTTTTCTATACTGGCTAGGCTCTCTTGTAGGGCATTTCTGGTCGGATTCTGCGTCCTTGCGTATTCAAAGCCTTGGTGTTTGCCTGGGGCTTTTTGCACATAAGTGGAAGTTTGATAAATAGGCGTCATTATGGCACCTGTAGAAGGGTCTGGCTTGACGCCTGCATGTATAGCTTTAGTACCGAATTTCATTTTAAGTGATTTAGACCTCAAAAGTAACGAGAATCTCGATGTTTTTAACTGTGGTAATGGACGGTTACATTGATCATATGTGTACAAGATGCTCTACAAGGGGTAATCGACGATCGTGTATCGGACAATATCCACAAGGAGAAAACAGTTATAAGGGCGATAATTAATTCCTAATCAACTATTGCATATGGAGCAAAGCTACACTACAAACCTTCTTTTAAAATATCTATACCGCGAAACTTCCTTGACAGAGACCTTAGAGATCGAAAATGCTATCTCTGAGAGTCCTTTGACTAAGAAAGAATACCTTAAGCTGAGAAATGGTTATCTCAGATTTCCTAAGGTCAAGTTTTATCCAACTGATGAGACAATGTCCAGCATCCTTAACTACAGCAAATCAGTTGCTATCGGTTGCTAGACCCATTAGATATTCAAGAATTACGGAGGCTGTTGCACAAGGTGGAGCAGCCTCTTTTTTTGTCTTATTTATATGATTGCATAAGATAGGCACATCATTTTAGCCTTAAATGAGCACTGCGTAAATAACAAACTACCACTACTTATATAGCTTTGTTAAGGTCTTATCTCCTTCCTTAGAGCTTAGCTAGATACATTTCTAATCAAGATAATATGAATTAGTATAGGGAGATTTTGATGCACATACATCCTCCCTTTATCGAGAATACGTCGAGCTAATAGATTGATTTCAAAATATTTGGTGATTGTTGCAGCAAATTCCATTTTCAAACATATTATATATGAGAACAGGATAAGCTAGCCACTGCTCACATTAACTACAAAATTGAAATACTAATTATGAGATATTATCTATTGTTATTAGTTGCCACTACTCTAATCTTTCAAAGCTGTCATGAGGACACAATCCTTACATCAATAGATGAAGAGTTAGAGAATCCAACAGTTGTGGATGGATTCTTCATTACTGGAACCATAACTGATATGTTTGGAAATCCTCTCAGAGATACGGAAGTAGCAATCTATCAAGATGGAATCCTCATAGGGACTACATACTCTGATGATGAGGGCAGCTATACTACAGCCTCACTTGATATTAACCCTACCTTGGAGACCATTCTTAAGTATGAAAAATCGGATTTCCAAGAGAAGTTCCGTTCTTTCAGCTTCGACCAAGAAGAGGAAATCGTTAAGAATGTCACCCTTGCCAGTGAAGAGGTAAATGCCTCAATTAGTGAATCGACCTTGTCGACTCCGTTGGATACAAGTTTAGTACTTATCTATGGGTATACACGGTTTTCTAATGGAGATCCTGTTGCAGGAGTACAATGTAGATCCGTATGGGAGTTCATAGAATTAACCTCAAATTTTTTCATTTTTCAAGGAACGTCCGCAGATATATCCGATGATGATGGTTATTGGGAGATGTATGTTCCAAAAGATATGTCCGTTTTTTTCCAAGCTTTATTTGGATTTGGTGATTTTGGAAGTACCTGTAGATTTGATTTTGCGCCCGTTTTACCTTTGGCCCCTAACAGCTTAGGACAATTAGGTTTGCCTTACATTGACCTAGGTCAGTTTCAAGGTGACACGGAGGTAATCACAAACCCAAATGTAGACTTAGACTTAAGAAATGTAACTGTCTCAGGAAAGATAGAAAGGTGTGATGGTAGTCCCATAGAAGCAGGTAGTTTAACGATTAGTCTTGGTCAACTTTTCTTCGAAGACCTCATATTACCATCTGAAACTGTAAAATTCGAAGATTATCCATTCGGCCCCAATGGTGAATTTGAAGTCAGTTTAGCTACCTGCGAAAATACTAATACAGAATGGGGAGTTAGTGTGTCTGCTCACGATACAATAATCAATTGGAATGCCTATCAATCATACAATTATGAAGAAGAACTTGATATCGGCGCACTGAATCTTTGCTGGGATCGAAATGATTATCCCGGATTCATTGAAGTAATTATAGATCAAGACACGATTATAACAGATAATAACTACAATGATAATGTTACTTCAGGTATAGGTACTTTATTGACTGGAGCAGATAAGCAAGAAGGTGAGGTCAGAACTTCATTTTTTATTGCAATGGAAGACATCCAAGTTGGCGAAAATATATTGACAAGATTAGAAATGTGGCATTCACAACAGGAAGATTCTGAAGGCCCATTTACCGTTTTTGATAAACCATTTAACGAACGTCCAGCAATGGATGCCTTTGCCGAAATTACAAGTATTGAGGATCAATGGGTAGAGGGTTATGTCGACGGCAAGGTCAATACTACGACTGGACAAAAGGACATAAAGGTCAATTTTAGGATTTACGACAAATAACTATCTAGTTGTCAAAAATTCCTGATAATATAATCGAACAAGTCAAGAACAATAATAGGGCTGCCCAGAAGCAGCTCTACTATCTATCTAAGAATTATCTTAAAAGTGTGGCACTGCGATATTGCGCTACAACACAAGATGCAAGAGATGTAGTGCAAGAAACTTATCTCAAAATTTTTAAATCAATAAAGAGTTTTGACAAGAACAAAGGAAGCTTTAAAGCCTGGAGTACACGAATTCTTATCAATGAGTCATATACGATACTGCGCAAAAAAGCAAACCTAGAATCATATACTTATCAAACTAAAATTCATCATTCTATACAAGAATTCAACTTTGATAAAATAACTATTGATGAAGTAAGAGAAATTATGAATAAACTAAAAGAAGATCACAAACTGGTTATCAATATGTACTTCTTTGAACAGTATTCATATAGAGAAATGTCAGAAATTCTAGAAATTAAAGAATCAACTATTCGATCTAAGGTGACTCGTGCCAAGGCAGAATTGCTAAAGTTTTGGACAGATTATAATAATGTGAATTATGAATATTAATAATCCTCAGAATGAAAATGAAAATTCTCATAATCCCTGGAGTGATGATCTGCTTTGGGATGAGATAGAGGCTAGGCTAGACCGAGATCGAAGGCGTAGATTCGGTTTATGGCTGTCTACTGGGTTGTTTGCTCTAATGATGATTGCCTCATTTGTATTTTATTCTAATAATTTTAAGCTTAAAAGAGGTACTACAGATAATGCCGAAGCAGCGTCATATGACTTGAATCAAATCCCTATAAAAAATGGTGCTAAAGAAAATTCAGATGTCTTCAATATTCAAAGTCAAGCGCTCCTTCTACAATCAAGTACAGGCAATAATTCACAAGCAAACATAAAGCATCTTAGTGCCTCAAAGAAAAATTTCGATACTGAACAAGTCGTTATAGTCAACACAAAAGATGTGGCCGTCGCTTCTGAAAGATCTGCATTGGAGCATACGGTACTAAATACTGACAGCAAAAAATTAGAAACAGAAAAATTAGGTATTCCATCAATTAGCCTGATTCCTGTTCTATCTAAGACCTTTATCAAAGAGTATTCTGACTCAATCAAAAATGTGCCCTTGATTGATTATTCTACTTTGTGGCAATCAGGGCACAATGATTTCTTTACATTTTATGTAGGAGCTGGATTGCCATCTAGTAGCTATAATGGAAGTCCACAATGGGTGGCAACTATGGCTGAAGCTGAGAGGCCTCTGTATACATTGACGAGTTCACTGAATTATGCAAAAAGCATTTACAAGAATTTTTACATCGAATCAGGACTCAATTACCAAAAACAGATTAATTCATTTGAATTTACAGATATTGATTTACAAAGAATCACAGTACAGAGTGATTCAGCTATAGTCGTCGGTTCTGAGTTCTTTCCAGGTGAACTAACCAAAACAACCACAACCACAACTGCCTATTCTGTTTTTAATAGGATTAATAGTTTGAATCTAACGTTGGCAGTTGGTAATAGGCAAAAATTTGATAAGCATTCTCTCAATATCAATTTTGGAATTGGTATTAATCTTGTCAGCTCTGTCAGAGGATACATCTTATCGATGGACAATACTGTCATATCTCTCTCAAGTGATTTAGTAACCAAGCCTCGGTTTCTATCCGTCGATAATGCTTATGTTAATCTAGATTATGGATTAGATGTATTAAAAGATATTCAGGTGATAATAGGGGGCAGATATGTTTTGCCACTTAGTGACACCTACCTATTGAATGGTGCAGCCGCACTTCACTCTGGAAGATTTGGCCATGTTAATATGTACTTAGGAGTAAGGAAAGCGTTGTAATATATTTTGAATAGAAAAGAGACCCATCCTAATTTGGAGTGAGCCTCTTTATGTAATGTACTATTTTAGTTTATAGTTATCGAGTACTCTGGTATCTTGGCTTCAAAGGCTTTTATAAGTTTTGGCATTGTCTGTATACCGCTGTCATTTTCAATCAAACGATCATCTATAGACTTAATAGGCGTAAGTTCTCCCATAGTCCCTGTACAAAATACCTCGTCTGCACTATATAAC
>CALFUU010000132.1 GCA_937929835.1 uncultured Saprospiraceae bacterium
CCCTGAGCGCTAAGGTCTAGACAGATAAATGAAACTATCATTGTAAATAATAATCTCAATCTCTTCCAATATAATCTGTAGAGAAAACTCATATAATACAGCTTTACTAAATAATTAACTTTTAATAAATACTGTTCCATTACTGAATATCCACAATCCTATGTCGTCAGCAATCGATGAGAAGGCAAGTAAAATGTACATATGCACACAATTGCACCGCCTCGATCAATGTGAAACTAGATCGTCAGAAAATTCAACCAGGTAGGATGTAGAATAGAAAACTTTACAAATATAAAGCTTTTATATATTAAATAAATGTTTAATGTGTTTTTCGGCTAATAAGATCTAGTAAAGAGGTGGTATGCTAGCCGCAGAGAGAAAAGAGCCGTATATGCCAGTTCATATATACAATTTTACCTATACGTTATCTGCTTATAATGATATATTTGTGGTGTAAATCCTATAGATTATGGCGCAGGTCACATATACTGAAGACAATATAAAATCACTCGACTGGAAAGAGCATATCAGACTCCGTCCTGGAATGTACATAGGCAAACTCGGAAATGGATCAACCAATGATGATGGTATCTATGTCCTACTCAAGGAAATCCTAGACAATTGCATTGATGAGTATGTAATGGGCCACGGAAAGACTATAGAGATCAAAATCAAAGATGGGTCTGTCTCTGTCAGAGATTATGGAAGAGGTATACCACTCGGGAAAGTCGTCGACTGTGTCTCCAAAATCAATACGGGAGGCAAATATGATTCTAAGGCCTTTAAGAAGTCTGTGGGTCTTAATGGTGTCGGTACCAAGGCAGTCAATGCTTTGTCTCAGCACTTTACGGTATCAGCATTCAGGGATGGAAAATCCAAAACGGCAGAGTTTCAATTGGGTGAGCTGCTCAAGGAATCTAAAATCACCAAGTCTTCTGGTAGAAACGGAACACTTATCACCTTTACCCCAGATGAGAGCATCTTCAAAAACTACAAATTTCAAGAAAATTTTATAGAAGACAGATTGTGGGATTATGCCTACCTAAATGCTGGTTTAAAAATAAATTTTAACAAGAAGACCTTTCAATCCAAAAATGGTCTTCTCGACCTACTGAATAACAAAGCCGATGTAGAAAGCCTGCGCTACCCTATCATCCATCTCAAGGGTGAAGACATCGAGATTGCACTCACACACGGTAATCAATATGGAGAGGAATATTACTCCTTTGTCAATGGTCAAAACACAACCCAAGGAGGTACCCATCTACAAGCTTACCGTGAAGCCATCGTCAAGACCGTCAGAGAGCACTTTAACAAAAATTATGATGTCAAAGACATTCAGTCTGCTGTCATAGGTGCTATAAGCGTAAGAGTAGAAGAACCGGTGTTCGAATCTCAGACCAAAACAAAACTCGGCTCTCTGAAAATGGGTCCCGATAGTCAGACCGTCAGAGGCTTTATCGTGGACTTTGTCAAATCAAAACTTGACAACTTCCTCCACAAGAACAAAGAAGTCGCAGCAGCACTACTCAAAAGAATCCAGCAATCAGAAAGAGAGCGAAAGGAAATAGCCGGCATTAAAAAACTAGCGAATGCCAGAGCCAAAAAAGCGAATATCCACAACAAAAAATTAAGAGACTGTAAGGTCCACTATAATGATAAGCGTGGCGATCAGGAAAAGAAAGATCAGACCACTGTCTTTATTACAGAGGGAGACTCTGCAAGTGGCTCGATTACAAAAGCTAGAAATGTAGCTACACAAGCTGTCTTTAGCTTAAGAGGCAAGCCGCTCAATAGCTATGGGCAGACCAAGAAGATTGTCTATGAAAACGAAGAACTTAACCTCCTACAACATGCGCTCAACATAGAGGATGGAATGGACGGTCTAAGATTCAATCAAGTCGTCATCGCTACAGATGCCGATGTCGACGGGATGCATATCCGTCTGTTATTGTTGACTTTCTTCCTGCAGTTCTTTCCAGATCTTGTAAGAGAAGGACATCTTTTTATTCTGGAGACACCTCTATTTAGAGTAAGAGATAAGAAACAGACCTTCTACTGCTACTCTGCCAAAGAAAAACAAGATGCTATCAAAGCGCTCCGTGGCAAACCAGAGATTACCCGGTTTAAGGGGCTCGGCGAGATATCTCCTAATGAGTTTGGAGAATTTATAGGTGAGAATATTCGTCTCGATCCAGTGGTCATAAAAGATGCCTCCATACCAGAAGTGCTGGCTTACTATATGGGAAAGAATACAATGGAACGGCAAGCCTTTATTATCGACAATCTCAAAGTAGAGATAGACGAACTGGCAGATGCAGATGTTGTAGAGCTGGAAGAAGTATAGCGTACTCCTTCCCTAAGGATGGCTACGAAACCATACCAGATCTTCTACTATTAGAACTTAAAGTACTTGACTGGTTCAAGTTGACGTTGAGACTCATAGTAGCTCTCACTAATAGCATCATCCCATTCTACGTCTACATAATCAAAGATCCAAGATCCTGTCTCACCATAATGCATCTGATATTCTCCATTAGGTCTTAATACAAGCCAATGGTCACAAGCCAAATTCTCAGGAAAGAAAGTCTCTTTTAGAAAGTTATCCTTGTCATAATAAAAAGGCAAATATCGATCTTGAGGTTTTACTAAAAAATTAACTACTCGGATATAATTCTCATATTCGTCAAAGTCTTTTCTTGCAAGATAATTATCTGCACAGCAATTTCCCCATTCATCTAAGGTGTAACGAAAGAGACCGATACAGAGTGGCTTACTGACATCAATATCCTCTGACATCAACTTTAGTTTTTGCCGCACACTCTTTAACGCATCTGGATTTAGTTTGCCGACGCTATGATTCGGATAAAGGCTGGTCACCTTATGCCCATCTATCAACTTAGTTGAGTATTTATTCAATCTAAGGTTGACTTGCTTCTTGAATTGAGCCCTAGATACTTGCCGTCCTGACGTATCATAGAACACATGATGGCTACCGCATCCTGACATAAGCAATACAAGACAACAATAACTTGCACAAAATAATTTATCTAACATACACATATACACTCAGAAGAAAAATGGACTATAACCACTGGCACAACACGCCAGACATCAATACAAAAGTAATCAACCAATAGCCAAAATGGATTCCAATATACCGACCACCTCTTCTCTCAAAGAGCGCATTAATCGCAATCAGTGGTAGCGCTAATAGTATTGACGCTATAGCACCGTGCAAGGCGCCGTGCCCAAAGGTCCGATGCACCTGGCCCATCTTATCCATCACAGCCTTAAATAGTCCCCCAACTTCTGTGGAGGGGTTCTCAAAATTAGGATCCATCGCAAACAACTGCATCACACCTTGTTGATGTATCGCTAGTCCCGAAAGGCCAAAAGAAAGCATAATACTTAGCAGATAAGAGAGACCTAAAATGATGGCCATATTGCCGCCCTCAAGATCCTTCTTTGTAAACTTATTGGTTCTCATCCAGGCATTGCCGAACAGAGGTCCATACCAAATAGCCCCTACTAGCATCGGTATAATCGCTGAAATAAATAGAATAAGTGGATTGTCAAACATCGTTTTCGATTTTGTTTACGACAAGATAATCAGAATACATATATCTCATTCTCTTTCATAAAACTTAAATTATCCTACTTTTAAAATATGAATCCAATATCTGTCATAGAAAGG
>CALFUU010000133.1 GCA_937929835.1 uncultured Saprospiraceae bacterium
CCGGTATTCGTATCCATTTCTACAGAAGTCTCTGGACTGCAGCTACCTACCAAAACTGATATAATAAGGGCTGTAAACATTATTCTAAACATAGACGCATATTTTTTACTTGTCAATGATATTATTGCTTAGTAGCCATAATGTAACAAGGTAGAACTATACCATTGGGGATAGAACCAAAACTAGCCAATCTCAGCTCGTCACCCGAGATGGATAGCTCATAATTATCAGAGCCTTCATCTAAAAACTCAGGCCCGAAAGTGCCCTCCTCCGAGATAGGAAAATTGATGCCATTAACTATCAATCCGTCAGTAGAATTTTCATCTATGACAACGTCAAAACTGATATCTGCTGTAAACATTGTATCTTCAAAAGAACGATTGGATTTGGTGCCTGCATAGGTGCCAACCCACTGCTCGCGATAATCGCCTGATGAATCTCCGCAGCTGGATAGAATAAGAGAAATAAAAAAGACAAAAAAGAAAACTCTGATTAGGTTGTTCATAATTAAAATAATTGCTTGGTGAATATTCTATTGCTGGGTGGCGCTTATAAAACAAGGCAGGAATATACCTGGGACCACACTATTGAAACTGTGTAATCTTAGCGCTCCATCGGATATCGACAATTCATAGTTGGTAATACCACCTTCCAAGAAGTCCGGGCCATAAGTGCCTGCTTCAGATATAGGAAAATTGATACCATTGACTATCAATCCGTCAGTAGACGTTTCATCTATGACCACCTCAAAGGTGATCGGCGTCGCAAAAACTGTATCATCAAAGGACGTATTGGATTTAGTGCCCTCATAAGTTCCAATCCAAGCTTCTCGGTAATCGGTAATTACAGATTCGCTACAAGCTGAAAATAATAAGCAAGTAGACAAGGATAGATAGACAATATAATCAACTGTTCTCGACATAATCTGATGTTTTAAGAGCCACTTTAGTCTTTAAAAATACTGTTTCATTCACTAAGACACCCTATATCTCCTAGGCGTTGGCGTATAGCAGTAATTTTAGTCCAATACTTCTATCTTCGACCTATCAAAAATATGCTATGACAAAATATTTAGCCTGTCTAATATTCACGATTTCTTCTTTTAGTGTCAGTGCGCAAGCCTTGGAAGGAAAGTTATTAGGTACTTGGTCGGACTCTACCCTTGTTGGGTCTAGTAGCTTTAATAACCCTTACAATGAAATATGGGGTATCGTATCTAATGGCGTAGAATATGCTATCCTGGGCTCTACTGCTGGCACTCACTTTATAGATGTCAGTGATCCTTCCACCCCAAGAGAGGTACAACTTATAGAAGGCGGCACCAATGGACCTGTCATCATTCATAGAGATTTCCACGATCACAAAGGCTTTCTCTATGCGGTCGCAGACGAAGGCAGTCAATCTACACTTCAGATAATGGACTTAAGCTTTCTTCCTGATTCTGTTCCCGTGATTTATGATTCTAAAGAATTTATCAGAAGAAGTCACAACATATTTATCGATACCGACGCAGAAATAATGTACAGCTGTATTTCAGATGGGGACGACGTCAGTTTTTCACCTCTTCGATTGTTTGACATTTCTGATCCTTATAATCCAGAAGTTATACAGAGCTATTCGTTTATCGGTAGTTTCTTTTTATCACAAGTCCACGATGCTTATGTCAGAAACGATACTGCCTATCTCAATGCTGGCCCAGATGGCTTTGTCGTTGCAGACTTTTCAGACCCGCTAGCACCTGTAGGCCTAGCCTCTTTGAGACCTAGTGACTACCCACAATCGGGATACAATCATTCAGGGTGGTTGTCGGAAGATGGCACCACTTATTATATGGCCGATGAAGATCACGGAATGGACATCAAGGTAATGGACGTAACACAGCTACCTGACTTAATAGTTATCGATACTATAGATGCTGGCAGCGCTTCCCCCTTTACCATCCCGCATAATCAGATCGTCCATAATGGATATTTGTATGGCTCCTATTACTATGATGGTCTGCAAGTATGGGATATTGATGACCCAGAAAACGTAACTAGAGTTATGTACTACCCGACCTCCTCTATTCCACACAGAAATAGCTTTGAGGGTGCTTGGGGAGTATATCCATTTCTTCCGAGTGGTGTGATTCTCGTTTCTGATATGCAAGAAGGATTGTTTATAATAGATGATGTAGAAAATCTCATATCAAATGTAGATGAAACGCTAACTGTAGACTGGGACATCTATCCTAATCCTAGCCAAGGCGCATTCAAGATAACTGTGGACAACTCTGTGCCCATCGATAAGATGGAATTGCTATCAAGCCAGGGAGAAATAATACAATCTCTATCCTTAGACAATGACTTGGACTTATCACCAGGTATGTATACGGTAAGAATCTCTAATAAAAATGGATCTACAACTAAAAAGTTGATTGTTGTACAGTAAGTGTCAGAATACATATTTAGTCTTGATAGCTTTACTTATGTCCCTAGGCCTATCAGCTCAGGAAGTGCCACAAGAGCCCATTGCACGCAAAGCACCCAATAGAGCCGTAGCCAGTGACGAGGATTCTCTTAAGGTCAGATACTTTTATCTCTCAGATATCAATGAAAATCGTGAGCTCACGGATACACTGTTCCAAGACTTTGAGAAGTATGCTACTGTAAGACAATTTAGAACAGGGGCTCTGACTCTCGGAAATCTAGGCAGCAGCCATCATAAAATTATTTATAACCCCAGAGAGGACATACTTACAGACCCAGGCTTTAGACAATACGACAATTATAAACTTAGAAGAGAAGATTTCAAATTTTATAGATTACAGACGGCTTACAACGATCTATTCTTCAGTCCGCAGGGAGGGCAAGAAAACTTTATGGTCAAGGCTAAGTTTTCAGGTAATTTTCAAAACAACATTAACGTCTCACTAGACTTTGAACGCATAAGCCAAGAAGGGTTTTATAGAGATCAAGTAACCAAGTCTACCAGATTCGGTATTGGATTATGGAAGGCCAATCAGGAAAAAAATCACGATCTATTCTTTACCCTTATAGCCAACAATCACAATGAAGACCATAATGGAGGGCTCCAAAACATTACTGACAATGGTGGCATAAGGGATAGATTTGGTGAAGCTACTAGGCTATCGGAAGCAGACACACGACATCAACACTTCAGCTATGCCTTAGACAATTTCTTAAGTGTAGGCCCTAGCAAAAAATATGCTGGCCACCATAGAGTACAAATAGATCAAGGATTTTTTAGATACAGCGATGAAGGGACGATAGCTTCTTCTGACACCCTGCTCTACACAGAAAACTTTATCACAGATCCGAGAGGCATACGTTACTTGATGGAGTTTACACGATTTACTAATACTCTAGATGTGGCATTCGATTCTAAAGCGCTGGGCATACAACTTGGTATCAAACACCAATATTCTAGATTCCGTCTTGATGATGGTCTCGATCAGATTAATGATGCTTTTGCATTTGCGCAGATCAATGCACAAGTAGGAAACATTGCCCAACTAAAAGCGCACGGAGAGATTGGCATAGCCGAAAACATTGGCAACCTTCAGCTCACTAGTGTATTAAGCTTAGAACCAATAGAAGGCTTGCGCATCCGCGGAAATCTCAAAATATTGCGCTACGATCCTTTTTTGATACACGATAAGTTCAGTGTGAGCTTTACAAATGTATATCAAAATGATTTTGATAAAATCAATGAATTTTTTATTGGTGGCAATATTTTTTGGGATAAAATAAATACTGAAATAGAATTCAATTCCGGCATTATAGATGGGCCAATTGCCTACACCGCTGATGCCCTCCCGTTCCAGAAAGCAGGATCTACAGAATACATCCAAGCAATAGTTAATCACCGCTGGCATTTCAACTGGATAGGTATAGAAAATGCAATTGTCTACCAGAGCTTTTCAGACAACCTCTACAACTTGCCAGAAGTCTATGGTATACACAATGCTTATGTACAGTTTCCACTTTTCAAAAAGCAATTACTGACACGTATTGGCGGCTTATACTATTCACTTAGAAACAATGCACCTGTATCATTTTTTCCTATAACAGGCGCCTTTATTCCGAATCCTAATGGATTGATCAATCCCAACTACCCCTACTATGAAATCTATGGCGATTTTAAGATAAGTCAGTTTAGACTCTATCTAAAATTGGAAAACGCCAATGATTTATTTATCAGAAACCGTTCCTTCCAAATAGTTGATTATCCGCAAATAGATTGGAAACTAAGACTAGGTGTACGTTGGATGATAAGAGGTTAATAGAACTGTCCTCGCCAATCCACATCCCCCATTAAAACGCAATGCCGTCGCAGTATGACGTATATTTGCAGCAGCCAAGATAATCTTCTAGATGAAATACTTCTGCCTCGTCTTTTTAGTCCTTTCTATATCTCTACTCACAGCCCAATCGGCAGAGCCCGACCTTAAAGAAAATCATCGTTACAACATCACAGAAAAGATAGATGACATCATTGTCGATGGCATTCTCAATGAAGAGACTTGGACACAATCCGAAATAGGAACAGATTTCTGGCAGAAAGTCCCCTACTTTGAAGCCAATGCAGATCCTAAGACTGAAATAAGATTGTGTTATGATGACAAAAACCTCTACGTAGCTGCCAAGTGCTATCAAAGCGAGCCCATAGTCTCCACTTCGCTAAAAAGAGATCAATACTGGGATAACGACGGTATAGCCATCATCCTCGACCCGCTCAACACTAAAACCTATGCCCTGCTGTTCGGCACTAGCGCTGTGGGTGTGCAGTGGGATGCTGAGCGCTCCCAGACTTCAAATATTAATTCAGATTGGAGCAACAAGTGGTATGTGGAAACTCAAGTAACTGACGAATATTGGTCTGCAGAATTTGCTATCCCTTTGAGAATATTGCGCTACAACCCTGACCTAAAAGAATGGGGAATGAACTTCGTAAGGAATATTCAATACTGTAATGAATTCCATAACTGGACAGCTGTACCAGAAGGTTTCTGGCCACCCAATCCCAATTTTGCAGGAACACTAGCTTGGGACAATCCGCCAGAAAAGCAAGCAGGCAATTACAATCTCATTCCCTATGTAGTCGGCGGAATCCAGAAGCGGGCTGGCGAAAAAACGACAACAGAGGTAGATGCAGGTCTCGATGCTAAAGTATCGCTTACCTCTACACTTAATCTTGACTTGACCCTCAATCCTGACTTCTCCCAAGTGGAGGTCGACGAGCTGGTGACCAACCTCACACGATTCAGTATTTTTCTACCAGAGAAAAGAAATTTCTTTTTGGAGAATGCAGACATCTTTGGTGGTTTTGGTAACGGGAGCACAAGACCGTTTTT
>CALFUU010000134.1 GCA_937929835.1 uncultured Saprospiraceae bacterium
AGGTTTTAAAGGCTAGAATTCCGTTAAGAACGGGCTTGTGTTTGAGCCGAAGGCGAGTTTAAGACCGTTTAGGAATTGTAGTTTTTAGAACCGTTAAGAAATGAAATAAGCCTTGAATTTTTTGTTTCGTTTTTGTTTCAAGACAAAAATGAAAGCCCGCAGGCGAGGCAAATGACTAATTGCTTGATAATCATTTGGTTATCAAGCTTATAAGAACAAAAAGAGTGCATCTTAAATGGGAGAATCTAAAATCTAATTTAAAAATACTGTCCTATGCCGAGTACGAGACCTCGTTGCGAAGCATCGTTGAGATCAATAGCGTAATCTACTCTGAGTACTGCTCCATAGATTTTAGGATATATGATACGGAAGCCTAGGCCTGTAAAAATTCTAAATTGTTCTGCAGTCAAGAGGTCACTAAGTTTGCCTCCAGGATTTCTCCAGGTACCTACGTCAGAAAAGACGACACCTTGAATGCTAATTTTTTTCTTGTTATAAAAGGTATGACGATACTCTGAATTAAGAACCACTTGTGCCGTCCCTCTATCTATTCTGTTGCCTATGCCTCTAATGTTGGTATGACTGTCTGCTACAAAAGGTGCAAAAGGAGAGTCATTATTTCTGGCAAGACCTAAAAGGAGTCGCCCCGCGAAGTTGCCCTTCTTTTTAACTTTATAAAACTTGTAGAACTGTGCCTGTACAATATGAAACCAAGTGTTGTCTATAGTATTGAAAACATTTTGATATTGAATGTACCAAGCACTTCCATCTTGATAAAATCTATCGTAATTGAGTCTGTTAACTTTATAGGCTATTTTGGATAGTGCCTTGGGTTGTCTTAATCTATCTGGACCCACTTTGATATCGGTAAACTGGGTTTCACTTCGTTCGTAGTTTTCAATAAAGTAGGTGCCACCAAATTCTATGTGCCTAAATCGACCAAAGTGACGTATAGCCGTAAGTCCAATGCCATCATTTCCATATTCATAATTGACCGTCCCTTCGGCAAAGAAAAGGGGTTCTAAGGAGGACCAGCTACTTATGCTGGCGCTGAATCCCCAATCGGAATTATTAATGCGTGGGTTTTGAAAAAATAAGTTGGCACTATGTCTACCATCATTATTCAGGTAGTCTGCGCTAAATATTTGGTCTTTACCTTGCCAGTTGATGTCCACAAAACCAACTTGAAACCATAAGTTGTTGGTTATTCTGCCAGAATTAAGAATGGGGATAAAGGTCCTAACTTCTTCTAGCTCAAAAACCACATTTGGTTTGTTATCGAGAGTGTCAATTCTGTACCTCGCAAAGCCTATGCCTGAGAGGTTGTTGAGTCTTTGTACGTCTTCTTTTAGTATTTCATCCGAAATTTCTGAGCCTTCTCTAGTGGAGATGGTTTCATACAGGTAATTCTGATCATACTTCCTAGTGCCTTCAAAAGAAACCGCTTCTATCGCTGAGGCTCTATCGTTTTGAGCTTCTATGCTTAAGTACAGTGTTGTAAATAGAATTAGTAAAGGAAGTCTTATCGGCATTTATTGTTTGTAATTGACTCTCGGATTAGAGATTAAACCTAAATCCAAGGTTAAATGTTGCGGCATTACCACCTGTGTCGTCCAAAAATTTGTTTGTAAAGTCGGTTACTAACAACTCAATCTCGACATCCGGCGTGAATTGGTATTTAGCACCTGCGCCATACTGATAAAAGTAGTCAAAATCACTCTGCCAAAATGGTGAAAATCCAGATATCGCATAAAGTGTCGTTTTGAGATTGGGGTTGTAGGAGAATATCGCTATTACTGGTGTAGAGATCCTATTGCTGAAGCCTTCATTTCTGTTGCCTATATCCTCGATAAGAAGATCTATCTCTGTAAATAGTGAGAAGTTGTTGCCTATAGGAAAGTCATTGAAGAATTGTGTATGCCATGTAGCACCATTCCAATCTATAAATGGATCTACGCCGTTGCCCTCCAGCTCATCTCCTATTGCAAATACAAATGAACTCTGTATGGAGAAGTTCTCCCAAGCATCCACAGGTGCATATCTTATCTGTGGCCCAAAAGCAGTAACGCCTTGTCTACGGCTAAAGGCCTCTCCATTGCCTAGCACCTTAAATGCTGAGCTGCTGCCGACGTCATTACTCACTCTTCTGAATCTCGTGTTGATTCCTACATTGAACTTGCTATGTAGTCCATATAAGGCGCTAAGCGTTGTTGTAAAGAAATTGCCTCTGTCTGAAAAGTTTTCTCCATCATAACCTGTACGCTGCGTGTACAGGTTATTGAATATTTTCAACTCTACTGACCCTTCTGGGATAGTAGAGGAGACGATGTATCTCGCACTATTGTTGCCTGAGGCGCTGGCTGGAATGATGGTGCCATTGACGCTGGTAGTCGCATTGCTTATGTCATTAAGAGACCAGTCGTAATTGTAGTAAGAAACTTTGTCAGACTTAGAAAGAGGGGTGTTACGGTACTTGTTGATGAAGTCCAGTACACCATCTAAGTTTTTACCAAAATCAGTTGGGTACCACTTAAATATTTGAGAGAGGCCTATCTTTCCAGGGCTCGTTTGGATAAAGTTTTTGTCATTAAGCGCCAATCTTGTTTGTTTATCTAATTGCGCATCCAATTGTTCTGGTCTATATGCAAAGTTTGTAATCGGAGGACATCCAAGTGCACCACATACGAGTACAAAGTGCAGTCTGCCATCATTGTAAGGCTTGAGGAGTTCTTTCTTTTCTAGATCATTAAGTGTTCTGTTTCTTCCGGCAACTGTTATTTTTTTACCATCAAAAAATCCTTTGACTTCCTGTACAGAACTAAGTGGATAGTTGCTAACTGCTTGATTGATAACGTGTAGGTTGTAAGCGTTGATGTAGAAAGCCTTCTTAGTAGCGTCGTCTGCTTGGTCTAGGTTGGCTCCTTTGATTTGCTTCATCAGACTCTTTAGTGTAGAGTTGCTTTGTAGAGAAGCGTAGTTGAGTGTCCCATTAGTGACCTCCGTACTCATAAATGAATGGACTTCGTCAAAAAATGATTTGGTAATAGCCTGGGATTGTAAGGAAAGTTGTGCAATCAGTATTAGTGCGATTGTTGTGATTAAATTTTTCATGATATTATAATTGAAATATGATTTAAAATATTTTGTTTGATTAACTAGCTTGTGAAATGGATTGGTCAATTGCTTGACATAATTGATTGTAACCTATATGTCCAGTATAGATGCCTTTGATCGTGCCTCGATCCATCAGCAAAAGGACGGGACTCTTGTTGATCATTAAGTCATCTCTTATGGCCTTAGAAGTCTCAGGAGATAACTTGACATAATTGATTTTTGTAACACAGTTGTTCTTGACTTTTTTTATGACTTCCGACATGAGGAAGTTTTCGCAGTCTCCTTGTGGACATAAATGCGCTAAGACAACTGTCGGCGAAGCTTTATATCTTTCTAGAAGTTCAGAAAGGGTGCTTATGTCGTTTTTAATGTTTTTCATGTTGCTGTATTTACTTATTACTACTGAATAGGTAGCTTGTTGGTTGCCAATCTATTTAAATTAGTGTATAATCTGCTGATTATCAGGAAGGTATAGGAATATGGATAAGTTGAGTGTATTTGTGTATTCCTAAATAATTTACGATATTTAGTAATTATACGAAAATAGAGAAGGCTCGACTCCCTATTTTCCAACCATAAATGACGCTTATGCAAGAGATACATACGATGCTAAGTAGGCTTTCCTATGAGGTATTGGATCGGTTACCTGTTCCCGTATTCTGGTTTGATGAGACGGCACGCTTCATAGAAGTCAATCAAAGGGCTTGTACCGAATGGGGATATACCAAGGAGGAATTCTTACAAATGTCCATCTGGGATGTCAATCCTAAGATGTCTTCTGGATCTTGGAAACAACATTGGGATAATAAAATCAATGACCCTTCCTCTTTCGAATCCGTACACAGAAGGAAGGACGGTACCTTATTTCCTGTGGATATCATAGACAATTTCGTCACGTACAATAATAAGGTGGTCTGTTGCGCAATCATTCGAGATATCTCTGTGCGCAAGGAAAGTAGTAGGGTGGCTCGACTCTCAAGATTTACCATCGAGAGTGCAGGAGATGCCATCTTTTGGATCAATAAGAAAGGGACTATTGTCGATGCTAATGCAACCGCGCTCCAAGCCTATGGCTATTCACAAGAGGAACTCATAGGCATGAGTGTCCTCAATTTATCTCGTAATATGTCTAAGGAAGTCTTTGGTGAGGTATGGAAAAAAATAAAAACAGAACAAGCCACCGTTCTAGAGGGCATTCATTACACCAAAGCTGGCAAAAAGATTAATGTAGAAATCAACGCTAATTTTTTTCAGTTTGAGGATCAGGAATATTCTGCATCTATAGTGAGAGATGTGACAATCAGGAAAGGAAAAGAGGCAGCACTGCGGGGGGCATTGATGGAGATCAGAGAGCTCAAAGAGAAACTAGAAATAGAAAATAATTATCTCAATGAAGAGATAGAGGTAAAGAATGACTTCGGCGAGATTATTACCAATAGTGATGAGTTCAGAAAAGTGCTCAAGCAAGTGGAGCAAGTAGCCAATACCGATTCTACAGTATTGATTACTGGAGAAAGTGGAACCGAAAAGGAATTGCTCGTCAGAGCCATCCATCAGCTCAGCATCAGATCCACCCGTCCAGTTATCAAAGTAAGTTTGGGTTCACTGCCACATCATATGATAGAGAGCGAATTGTTGGGTCACGAAAAAGGTGCTTTCGTAGGTGCACTGACTAGAAAGATAGGCAAGTTTGAGTTGGCCAATGAAGGCACCTTATATCTAGAAGAGATTGATGAAGTCCCACTTGAGATGCAAGCCAATATATTAAGGATCATTAGAGATGGTCAGTTCGAAAGATTAGGAGGTCGAGATCTTATAAAAGTGAATGTCCGCATTATCGCCACGAGCAGCAAAGACTTGGCGGAGGAGACACAAGCTGGTCGATTCTTGGAGGAGCTGTATTATTATCTCAATGTATTCCCTATACAGACAATCCCCCTTAGGGACAGGAAAGAAGATATCCCTATCCTCACCCGCTACTTCTGTGAGCGCATCGGTAGCCGTATCAACAAGAAGATTACCGACATCCCGCAAAGCGCCATCACCAAACTAAAAAGTTATGACTTCCCCGGCAATGTCAGAGAACTAGAAAATCTTATAGAAAGAGGTGTCATCACCTCAAGAGCTGGCAAGCTCAATCTCTCTGACTTCAATCTCAAACGAAAACGGACTAAGCCAACTAATTTGCTCACACTAGAAGAAATGCAGCGCCAGCACATCGCCAAGGTGCTTCAGAAAACCGACTGGCGAGTCAGTGGAGATAAGGGCGCTTCTGTAATCCTAGGTATCCCACCCACAACCTTATTCTCCAAAATCAAAAAGCTAGGCATCAAACGAAGTACTAAAGTAGAATTCGAGTAAGTATCCTGAATAGCCAACCTATGTACATTAAAGGATTATTCCTTTCTGGATCTACGGTTTTTGTTTTGAAGGTGGCCTCTTTCATTTTAGGGTCTAAAGGCTCAAATTTCGTTTAGAATGGGGTTCTGTTTGAGCCGAAGGCGAGTTTAGCCCATTCAGGAATTTTAGTTTTTAGAACCGTTAAGAAATGAAATAAGCCTTGAATTTTTTGGTTCCCTTAGACTTGCATAAGCAACAAAATAAGAGATAGTTATCTTAGGTTTTGATAAATCTAAGCTTCACAAGAGGAACCTATTTTTGGTTAGAGGATTGAAGGCCTATAAAACGATATCAGCCCTCTTGTGATTTTTACAGTTAGTATCCAGATAGAAATTAAGGTTCGAGACCTATTATTAGGGAAATAGATTTTACTGTAAATGCTTAGAAATTAATTAATTCTAAA
>CALFUU010000135.1 GCA_937929835.1 uncultured Saprospiraceae bacterium
CAGATGCCTAGATTTCCAGGTTGCGAGTTGCTGGATGTGGACCTTAAAGAAAAATCTGTTTGTGCTACCCAGCACCTTCTGGATTATCTCTACAGAGAGATTGACTATCCTGCACTGGCCAGGGCTAATGGTATCGAAGGAATGGCTGTTGTACAGTTTGTCGTAGAGCCAGATGGCAGTATTTCTGAGATTAAGTTGCTCAGAGACCCCGGCGCTGGGTGCGGAAAAGCGGCTGTCAGAGTAGTAAAGCAAATGAACAAAATGGGCGAAAAGTGGACTCCTGGTCGGCAGCGAGGTAGGCCAGTACGCGTGCTTTATACATTACCAGTGAAGTTTAAGTTAAAATAAGGAGTGCATCAGCCTTAGGTAGGCCTAGGTTAGCCTTGAGAAAACTGTCAACTATTGGCTATCTCTCTAAAGAAAATAGCATCAAAAGTTACTTTGTTATGACTTGAAGTCTAAATGGAGAATATATTTGCCTTTTAGCATATATCTAATACACTTCAAATCTAGCATCGATGTTTACGCTTTCTTATCTCGTAAGTTTCTTTTGGGGCCTGATTTTCCTTCTTTTAGGCTGGGTACTCAACCATTTTATAGCAGGCAGAAAGGTCAAAGACCTCAAGCCAGAGTATGACAAGCTTCAAAAAGAATACTCTGATCTGGGCAAGGCGCTAAAAAAAGAGAAAGGAATGGTAGAGCAAATGAGGAACAAAGCGGAATCTTGGAAACAAGAGACGCAGGCGGCCAACCAAAATCTGCATCAGAAGACTAAGGAGTTAAAAGGGCAAATAGAGGAATTGAATCTACTGCTTAAGGATTCCAAAGATCAGCAAAGTAAGATAAAGACAGAAAAAGAGCGATTAGCCTCCACACTAGAGAAAACTCAGAAAGAGCTCGAAAAGCTCAAAATGAAGTATCAGAGAGACGTAGCTGATGGAAAAGACTGGATCAATGAGCGCTCTAAGATGGAACGAGAGATCAAGGACCTGACTTCAAAGCTAGAAAAGAGCACACTTATGGCCAATGACTATAAGAAGAAATACGATAAACAAGCGGAGGAGATTAATAAGATCAGAGTGATGGAGCGCGAACTACGTATGAACAATACCAAGATCAAGACCCTAGAAAAGGATATTACTTACTGGGAGAAGAAACACTATGATACACACCACGAGTTGGCCGCACTCAAGATTGAACACGAGGCCCTAGGTACCCAACTCAAGGATTTGGACCAGCTCCGCAAAGGCGATGAGATTCTTAAGGAGAATTTGATGAGCCAGATCAAAGAGTTCAAGAACAAATTTGTTGATGTCAATAACAAATACAGGGATCTTGTAGGCAACGGTAACTAATTGGCATCAAATTAAAATATCTATATATGAATTTTACCCCTTCTGTAGAAGAGTGAAACTCTACCCAAATAGTATATTTACACTGTCGATAAAGAGCACTAGTTTTTAAAATAATCTGAACGGCCACGGTCCCTGACTGTGGCCTTTCCCTTTTCTAACGACCTCCCTTTTTTTAGTCTATTTTTGTAGAGGCAATCTTATTGATTTCCTAATGCCAGCCTGATTGAAATCTATTTTCAATAAGAACCGTTCTTTATACATAAAGCACTACTAGCGCATATGAGTTCTACACAGAGGATATCCCAGTTTTCTAAGGTTTTGTTTCTGTTTCTAAGTATAGTTGTCTGTACAGGCCTTCACGCTCAGGATTCGAGACTCGCCAATCAATACTTCCGTTCTGGGGAGTATGAGAAGGCAGCCGCGACCTATCTTAAGCTCTATAAGCAGAATCCTACACAACTCTATTTATTTGATAATTATATAGCCTGCCTGCTGGAGTTGGAAGAGTTCGATAAGGCAGGAAAAGAACTCAAGGGCCAAATCAAGGCATATCCTAATAGGACGAATAATTATGTCACCTACGGTAATCTCCTCGAAAAGCAAGACAAAGCAGAAGAAGCTAACAAATGGTATAGAAGAGGCATCGATGAGATGCCAGCCGAGATAGGCGTCATCAATAAGGTAGGTAACACTTTTTCTAGATTGGGTAAGTATGAGCTGGCGCTAGAAGCCTATCTCAAAGGCGAACAGATGATGGGCAAGGATAAGTTCCCTTTTGAGACCAATATGGCCGATGTCTACAAGAAGCTCAACCAACCAGAGAAGATGATTGAATACTATATCAATTATGCGCAGAGGCAGTCACCCAGTAGAATCAAAAATACCAAGACCAATATGAAGTATTGGCTCAAAGGCGATAGTACCTATCTCGAAGTGATGAAGACACAGCTCTATACCCGAATCCAAGAGCAACCAGATAACATCATCTTCCCAGAATTGCTACAATGGACTTTTATAGAGAAGGAAGATTATAAGGCTGCACTCAGACAAGCGAGGGCCCTCGACAGGAGACTGGAAGAGAATGGAGAACGCGTTATGGCCATAGGGGAGATAGCGAGAAAGGACAATGACGAAGAGACGGCTCTAAAGGCCTATGACTATATCATTAACAAGAAAGGTATAGAAAGTCCACTATATCTCACGGCCTACGCCAATAAGCTCAAGCTGATGGAAATACAAGCTATGGCGAGGACTCAGATAATTGATGCCGAGCTGGACAGCATAGATGTAGGCTACAAGCAATTTATGGACCAAATGGGAGTCAATGCCAATACAGATTATATCATCAAGCAATACGCTGACTTTTTGGCGCTGAGTAAAAATGATATGGATAAGGCCATCACTGTCTTGGAGGACCTAGTAGAGCTGGCGAGCATTGATAAATCAACCAAGTCCTCAAGTAAGATCGCGCTTGCCGATTATTACTTGATGAGAGGCGAGGTATGGGAGTCCACTTTGCTCTATTCTCAGGTCGATAAGGAAAATGAAGAAGGTCTGCAAGGAGAGATAGCTAGATTTAAGAATGCGATGCTCTTTTACTATGAAGGAGAGTTTGCTTGGGCGCAGGAGCAGTTTGATATACTGGAATCCGCTACCTCTAAGCTCATCTCCAATGATGCCATCGATATGTCCGTTTTTATTATGGATAATATGGGTTTGGATACCACGGACATTCCCTTGAAGATGTTTGCACAAGCAGAATTCTTGGCTGTGCAGAATAAGTTTGATGCGGCAACTGCTTTGCTTGATAACATTTCTACTACTTATCCGGAGCACGATCTACAAGATGACATCCTTTTTAGGAAGGCAGATATACATTACAGTAGGAGAAACTATGATAAAGCCCTAGAGTTATATACCAAGGTATTTACAGATTTCAATGAAGAGATAAGAGCAGACAATGCTTTGATGAAGGCAGCCGAGATCTACGAATTAGAATTGGATGACCCAGAAAAAGCCAAAGAACTCTATGAGAAGCTGTACTTGGATTTTTCTAATAGTACCTTTGCGGTAGAAGCTAGAAAGAGATTTAGAATATTAAGAGGAGATGATGTCTAAAGATACACTGACCGCTAACCCACTCATATATAATATTACACTTAAGATCCATCAAGATCTAGCACAAGAGTGGTTGTTGGCGATGAAAGAAAACTTTCTACCAAAGTGTACAGATGGGGAAGTGGTTGTCGCCTCGCAAATCAACCAAGTACTCGTCGCTCAGGATGATGAAGACTTGACATTTGCTGTACAGTTTATCTTTTCTACAAAAGAAATTTTTGAAACAGAAGGGATGGTTGCTCTCAGAAAATTTGTAGAGCTACTTGATAGTCAGTTTCTTAAGAAATATGTCTACTTCACCACTAAGATGGAAATACTCCACTCTCTGGAAGTGCCTTCAGAAAACTAAGGTACTTATTGAATAAAAGAGCCATCATCCTACTTTTTATAGCCAATGCCATCTCTGGTGTTGCACAAGGTATCAGTATGATTGCTATACCTTGGTACTTTGCGCAGAAGGAGATGCTGGTGTTTTTTGGCACTGTCTATCTCGTTACCAATATCTGTTCTATGTTCTGGGTGCCTCTCAGTGGTGCTATCATAGATAAGTACGATAGGAAGACTGTATTCCTTGCGGTAACTTTTGTGGGAGGATCAATGATTACGGCTATCAGTGCACTTGGATATACTCTAGGCGGGCTGCCTGATCTGTTGGTTGCTCTTGTGTTTGCTTTGACCTTTCTCAATTACAATATTCATTACCCCAATCTCTATGCTTTTGTACAAGAAATAACAGAAAGAAAAAATTACTCAATGATGACCTCGCTGATGGAAATCATAGGGCAGTGTACCACGATTACTGCTGGTGCTGTCGCTACGCTTTTGCTAGAGGGGACGACCGACGGGGTATTTAGAGTCTTTGGTTTTGGACTTGATTTAGGCTGGGATATAGCGCCCTGGCAGATTCATCAGATATTTATGATAGATGCGATGACGTACTTTGCAGCTTTCGGCATCATTTCGCTTATCGTGTATCAGCCACTGACGACGCGAAAGATAGAAGTCGGTTCCATATTCGCTCGTCTCAAAACTGGCTACGATTATCTGAAAGAAAACAAACCTATATTTTGGTTTGGTGTCTTATCCTATATGGTTTTCTTGGCTATGTTGCTGGAAGCCTTTTATTTAGGTGTATCGTATGTGAGTAACCACCTCCAAGAGAGTGGAGATGTCTATGCCAATTCTAAGATGGCTTATGCGGCAGGGGCCATTTGTGTAGGACTGACCTTAAAGAATTTTTTTCAGCGTATTCCGATCCCAGCACTTACTGTGTTTCTGACTTTTCTTACCGCTGCTGTATTCTTTACGCAATTTGCTAGTAAGTCTATTCCTTTGTTCTTCTTCGTTCTTTTTGTTTTGGGGATAAGCAATGCGGGTACGCGTATCGCAAGAGTCACTTATCTTTTTAGAAATGTACCGAATCAAGTATTTGGTAGAGCGGGCAGTATTTTCTTTTTGACCAATGTTTTCTTTAGGATCCTGATGCTTGGTGTCTTTTCAGTTGCCTTTTTCCAGGAAGGAAATAATATTATCTATGCTTATCTAATCACATCTATAATGTTGGTCTGTGCAGGGATACTACTTTTGTATCATTATCGCTCATTTGATTTAAGTAAGACAGCGTGAGGAAAATCTTTCATCTTGGAAGTTGGTTAGGCATTCCGATCAAGATGCACTCTAGCATTGTGTTGACTCTTGGGCTGTTGGCTTATGTCATCATCGTGGAGAGTCTGACGACTGCTCAGGCATTAGGGTTTGCTGCGTATATGACCTGTCTGTTTATCTGTGTCTTATTACATGAGTATGGTCACGCCTTGATGGCTAGACGATACGGCATCAGCACACAGGATATTATCTTGACCCCTATAGGTGGTATCGCTCGATTAAATGGATTTCCTAACAAGCCTGCACTAGAGATTATGGTGGCTATTGCGGGGCCACTCGTCAATGTTGTCATTCTCTTAGTTGTGGTGGGTGTACTCAAGCTCTTAGGTGCCGGGATTCCTAATCCAGAACTAGTGGATTATAGCATATTTACCCATCCTATTGGATTTCTGTATATGATAATGGTGATGAACGGCCTCCTCTTTTTATTTAATCTTATTCCTGCCTTTCCTATGGATGGGGGGAGGATTTTTAGGGCGCTGCTTTCATTTTGGTTTTCTAAGGAGAAAGCCACTTTCGCCGCTTCTATAGTAGGACGTGGATTTGCTATCGCATTTGTGGCTATCGGTGTCTATAACAAGATATTGGTATTGGTAGGCGTGGGAATATTTGTGTTTTTTGCTGCTGGAATGGAGTACAAGGCATTACATCGCCGATCGTAAAAAAGTAAGCTGGCGTAGTGCAGAACACCACACCAGCTCCCTTTTAAGGGTGTTAAAGTCCTTCTTTGGGCTTGTGAAGACGAAAGATGTCACTAGTGCAATATGCTCTTGAGCAGACTGCTCCTTTCACTTATAATTTATAATCTACCAATACGGTTTCAGATGATTTTGGTAATCTGATGAATATTGCGACATTTGTTGGCTAGCATAGCGATACACTCGCCCCGGTGCTGGAATTGGTAGACAGGCATGGTTGAGGGCCATGTGTCCGTATGGGCGTGGGGGTTCGACTCCCCCTCGGGGCACTTATTTTCATTGTTATACTTACTTCGTTTCCCTTATATTTTTATTGATCGCTATAAATCCTTGACAATCAAGGAATAAAGATCAATTTTACACCTTTTGGTAGGGAATAATATCTAATTTTACACATTTTTGGAACGAATAATGTGTCATTTTACACATTTTTGGAACGAATAATGTGATATGCTGTTATATTGAGCAGTATGCACTTCCATAGAACCTTAGAAAAAGACCTAAAAGCATGGGCCGATCGTCCAAGTAAGAAACCCTTAATCCTAAATGGCGCTAGACAAGTCGGCAAAACCACTCTAGTTAAGAACTTTGGCAAGAATGTATTTAGGGGTAGAACAGGCCGAGTCGCCTATTTTAATCTAGAGAAACAAGTAGAGTTACACGGGTTATTTCAGGTCACAAAAGACCCCAATCGACTCATTAGGAGTCTGAATCTTACTCTCGAGACACCCATTGAGCCAGAAAACACTATAATCTTTTTTGATGAGATACAAGCGTGTAGTGAGGCACTGACAGCATTGAAGTATTTTCAAGAAGAGGCTCCCGACTACTCAGTCATTGCAGCTGGATCCTTACTAGGTGTAAGTCTGGGCCAGCAAGCTTCCTTTCCTGTCGGTAAGGTGGAGTTCTTAGAATTACATCCCTTGAGTTTTGATGAATTCTTATTGGCAGCTAATAGCCAGTTGCATAAAGCATATGCGCATTATCTAACAGAAGAGACAATCGGTCCAATACCAGAAACTTTCTTTAATCCCATTTCTGAAATTTTCAAAGAGTACATTGTGTGTGGAGGGATGCCTGAGGTCGCTAGCACCTATCTAGAAACCAACTCGATACAACAGGCGACAGAGGTCAAGAAAAATTTGCTGCGCTCTTACAGCTCTGATTTTTCTAAATACATAGAACGGAAGGATGCAGTAAAAGTGGGGTACATATGGGAGTCCCTGCCATCTCAGCTAGCCAAAGAGAATAAAAAATTTTTTTATAAAGCAGCGAGAGTAGGGGCCAAAGCTCGAGAATATGAAGCCGCTCTGTTATGGTTGATCAGATCAGGGCTGGTCCTCAGAGCCTCAGATGTTTCTGTACCTCGACTACCTCTTGCCACCTACAATGATTT
>CALFUU010000136.1 GCA_937929835.1 uncultured Saprospiraceae bacterium
GTGTGGTGGTTAGAGTTGAAAATTGAGAGTACTTTTGTTCCTTAAATAAATAATCCTAATTGATATGAATTTCCTACTTTCTGAAGAGCAACTAATGATACAAAAGGCAGCAAGAGATTTTGCTCAAAATGATCTTAAGCCAGGTGTCATAGAAAGAGACTCAAAAAAGATTCATCCGACAGAACAGTTGAATCAAATGGGTGAAATGGGCTTTATGGGGATGCTGGTCAAGTCCGAGTATGGAGGTTCAGGGATGGATACATTATCTTATGTATTAGCGATGGAAGAATTATCTAAAATAGATAACTCTTGTTCTGTAGCTATGTCAGTTCAAAATTCTCTTGTCTGCAGCGGTATCCAAAAGTACGCCTCAGAAGAACTCAAAAAGAAATACCTACCACTGCTAGCTAGTGGTCAACATATTGGCGCCTTTCTGTTATCAGAACCAGAAGCGGGCAGTGATGCTACAAGCCAGAGAACAACTGCAGTCGATATGGGAGACCACTATATCATCAATGGTACAAAAAACTGGATCACAAATGGCAAGTATGCGAAGACATACATAGTTATCGCTCAGACCAATCCAGAGAAAATGCATAAAGGGATCAATGCGATTATCGTTGATGCTGATAGTGAAGGCGTCACAACTGGGGAGCTAGAAGACAAGTTGGGGATACGATCATCTGATACTTGCTCCGTTATGTTTCAGGATGTCAAAGTGCCGAAGAGCCATCGCATCGGAGAGGATGGATTTGGATTCAAGTTTGCGATGTCTGTATTAGATGGAGGACGTATCGGTATTGCTGCTCAAGCTCTTGGAATTGCAGGAGGTGCTTATGAGCTGGCGGAAGCTTACTCGCAAGAGAGAGAAGCCTTTGGCAAGCCTATAATGAAACACCAAGCAATCGCATTCAAGTTGGCCGAAATGGCTACCCAGATCGAAGCAGCCAAATTGATGGTCTATCGAGCAGCTTGGCTTAAAGATCAAGGAATGGCTTATGGTCAAGCAGCAGCGATGGCCAAACTATACGCCTCTGATATAGCACAAACTGTGACCAATGAAGCGATACAAGTGCACGGCGGATATGGCTATGTCAAGGAGTATCACGTAGAGAGACTAATGAGAGATGCTAAGATCACGCAGATATATGAAGGCACCTCAGAAATCCAAAAGATGGTGATCTCTAGGACTATAAGCAAAGGTGGGCTGTACATTCCAGTAGACGCTTAGGCGAGCATCTGATCGCTCAGGCAAGATGCTATCAAGTTAAGTCGTATCATTGTATTACAATATATTATCAATGACAAAGACTGAACTCAGAGATCTAATACAACAGATTATACCGATTGCCAGAAGAGCTGGTGACAAGATAATGGAGATATATGCGGACGAAAGTAGCTTCAATGTAGAACACAAATCTGACGACTCTCCACTTACAAGAGCAGATAAAGAAGCCAACGATATTATCTGCGCAGGTCTCGAAAATATCAATGTAGCCTATCCTATAATATCTGAAGAGAACAAGATGCTTCCTTTTGAAGAAAGGAAAGACTTCACATACTGTTGGATGGTCGACCCTCTTGATGGCACCAAAGAATTTATCAAACGCAATGGAGAATTTACAGTCAATATTGCTCTAATCCATAAAGGCCGCTCTATAGGAGGTGTCGTCTATGCACCCGTCCTAGAAGAGATGTATTATGCTTGCGAGGGCTGTGGTGCTACAAAGTTGTCAAAGGGCGTAGAGACCAACTTGGCTGCAACGTATTATCACCCAGAAGAGAAAGCACTATCTATTGTATGTTCTCGATCGCATCTTAATGATGAAACACAAAATTTCATTAATAATTATGACACGCCACTCAAAGTCTCTAAGGGCAGTTCATTAAAATTTCTAATTCTTGCGAATGGAGAAGCACAAGTATATCCGCGACTCGCTCCGACAATGGAATGGGATACTGCCGCTGCACATATCATACTAGAGGAGGCTGGCGGCTCTATTGTCAGAGCTGATACTGGAAAGCCCCTACAATACAACAAAGAGAATCTTCTTAACCCCCACTTTATCGCTTACGGTAACAAGTTGGCCTAAGTGATGAGACAGCGCATAAGCGAGTATGAGGACACAAGTGAATAGTCGTGTCCTTTGCAACACCTATTCTATCAGAGAATTATATAAAGCATAACCCAATCGGTTACAGATGGAAAAAAAATATTCGACCCCACTTATAGACAGAGAAATTATATTTGGTAATCCAGTTATATCCGGTGCTCAAATCAGCCCTAACGGAAAATGGATCTCATTCATAAAGCCGCATAAGGGCATCAAAAATATCTGGGTTAAGCCCATTGATGGTGCCTTCGAAAATGCGTTACCGGTTACTAATGACAAGAATAGACCTGTAACCAGCTACTTCTGGTCACGAGATAGCCAATATCTACTCTATGTACAAGATAAAGGTGGGGATGAAAACTATCATCTCTATCGGCTAGACCCCAGCCAAGCAACAAAGGATAAGATCCCACCTTCAAAAAATTTAAGTGACTACCCAGATGTAAGAGCACTGGTCTACGCCTTGCCAAGACACGAACCCGACAACATCATCATCGGCATCAATGATAGAGACAAGGCTTGGCACGACTGCTACAGGGTCAACATATCCACTGGAGAGCGCTCACTCGTCTATAAGAATGTCGACAAACTAAGTGGTTTTCATTTTGACCTAGAAGCTAAACTGAAGTTGGTCTCAAGAGCGACTGCTGATGGCGGTAACGAAATACTCAAAGTAACCAATAAGGGTCTAGAAAGAATACTCTACGCCAATCTAGAGGAGAGCCTCAGTCCAATAAAATTTAGAGCAGACGGGACGGTGTATATGATTTCTAATGTAGGAGAACCAGATCTATCGGGTCTCTATATCTACAATATGGAACAGGATGAAATGACACTTGTAGAGTCCGATCCAGAAAACCAAGTCGACCTCAGCAACCTAAAATTTTCTGAAAAGACTCAAGAACTAACTGCGACTGTCTATATAGGTGACAAGAAAAGAATCTACTGGAGAGACAAAAAATTGGAGGCAGATTATAATTATCTAAAAGAAGAGTTTGTAGGTGCTGAGATTAGCCTTACGTCATCTACGACTGAGGGAGATGTCTTTTTGTTCTATGTGAATGCGGATACAGATCCTGGCAAGTGTTTTCTTTTTGAGAGAAATACAAAAAGGATAGAGTACCTCTACACACCACGGCCTGACTTACCTGTGGAGCATCTTGTGTCAATGACACCTGTCCGTTATGATTCTAAGGATGGACTAGAAATCCCTGCTTATCTCTCTATCCCAAAAACAAAGGAAAAACAAAAGCTGCCAGCAGTCCTCTTTGTGCACGGCGGTCCATGGGCGAGAGACCATTGGGGCTATGATAGCTTTGCGCAGTTCCTAGCCAATAGGGGCTATGCCGTATTACAAATTAACTTTAGAGGGTCGACAGGCTATGGCAAAAAATTTCTCAACGCCGCCATCAATCAATGGGGCGAAAAGATGCAAGATGACCTCACCGCTGGCGCAGAATACCTCATCAATAAAGGCATTGCAGACCACAAAAGAATTGCCATTGCCGGCGGCTCTTATGGAGGCTACGCTGCCTTAGCTGGGCTGACCTTTACACCTGACGTCTATGCTGCGGGAGTCTCTATTGTGGGGCCATCTAATCTATTTACCCTATTAGAAACTATCCCACCCTATTGGGAGTCGGCCCGTGTAATGTTTCATAAGCGTATGGGCAATCCCAATACAGAAGAAGGCCAAAAGCAGCTCAGGCGTCAGTCGCCTTTCTTTCACGCTGACAAGATCAAAGCGCCACTGATGGTTGCGCAAGGTGATAACGACCCTCGGGTCAAAACCAGTGAGTCAGATCAGATAGTTATAGCGATGAGGGACCTAGGCCTACCTGTAACCTATCTCAACTTTCCAGATGAGGGCCACGGCTTTGCCAATCCGGATAACAATATGTCCTTTATCGCAGCTATGGAAAAATTTCTAGCGCAGCACTTGGGCGGTAGACATCAAGAAGAAATTCCTGAAAAACTTCAAAACATCATAGACAAAGTAAGTGTAGATATCAATCAACTCAAGATGCCAGCCGTGGTAACAAAAGAGATGCTCAGTGCCGCTCTCCCCCCTACTACAGCTACACTGACGGAAGGACACTACATTTATACATTGACCTTTGAATTACCGACACAAGGTCAAAAGATGGAAGTCGAATTACATCGAGAGATCATCGACTCAGGTGGACAATGGATCATAAAAGATTATTCAGTAGGAGCAGACAGCAGCACGGATGAGAGCCACGTAGAAAAAGTCAGTTTCTTACCTCATAGTCGCAAGTATGCACAAGGGCCTATGTCCATTGACTATACGATAGACCAGCAAAAAGTATCTGGCACGCTTACTGTACAAGGAGAGGCTAAGGATATTGACCTGACGCTAGAATCAGAGATTCTTATGGATGGTCCTGCACTAGATGTCTACTTATGTCTACTCCCCTTAGCGCAGGGATACGCTACTACCCTAAGAGTATTGGACTCTATCAATCAAAAGGTACAAACGTACAGTTACAGTGTGGAAGGGAAAGAAAACATCCAAGCACAAGAATGTTTCCGTTGTCTACTCAAGTCTATCGACGGGCCAAATAAATCTCAGACACTGTGGGTTAGAAATTCTGAGGCGCCCTTTATGATGAAAAAACACAGTGTCATCGGAGAGATGGGAGGTGCTATTCTCAACGTAAAATTCTTGAGAAGTGGACCTATAAATACGGGTTCAGGCTTGGCGTAAACACTTGAAAGTCCTTCAAAACTGACTGCTAGTATACAATCTAAAGGAATAAGCAACCAGTCCACCAACGGCCTAAACTTGTGGAACAGTTTTACCTACTACATTTTGTCGACCCAGCTCAAATGATGATTAACGCGAAATAGAAAAACTAACACTTAAAATTCTTATTAGATTATTTTATATCTTTAGTGAGCATTTTTCATATCGATCTGAGACAACTAGCTCTTAGTTGGCGTATTCTTTACTTAAGATCAAATTCAAATCAAATGAAAAAGCAACTTATACTATTACCTCTTTTCTTGTCTTTAGGTCTGGCTCTACTAGCCCAATGTGATCCAGCAGATATGCCCTTAAGGATTGAGGTTGATTCGTTGGTATGTGAAGGAGCCATCACGGCATTCGAACCTATAGATACGATAATATCAAATGGCCAATGCACAATCAGAACCATCAATCTAATTGTCCTTGAAACACCTGTTGTCGAAACAACTGAATGCTGCGATCCTCAACAAGATCCTTTGTGTACCACAGGCGTATTCCAAACCATACTTACAAGTAGCAATGGTTGCGACTCTATGGTTATC